>NZ_DF968466.1:0-1225 GCF_001270025.1 Streptomyces azureus
TCGCGACGCCCGGCACGCCCTCTCGCCGCACCGGACGCCGCTCCTTGACGGGCAAACGTTGCCTGCCGGGGCACTAGTCCCTCAGGTTGATCAGCAGGTCCAGTCCTGGTCCAGGTCGAGTCCGCCCTCCCGGGGCTGCGTGAACGAGAACCAGTTGCCGGAGTCGTCGCGGAACAGCGCCTCCGTGCCGTACGGGCGCTCCTGCGGCTCCTGGAGGAACTCCACGCCCCGGTCCTTGAGCTTCTTGTAGTCGCCGTGGATGTCGTCGGTGGTCAGCACGCCCGCGCCGAGCGCGCCCTTCGTCACCAGCTTCCGGAGCATCTCGGCGGACTCGGGGTCCATCGCGGGCCCGCCGGGCACCATGAGCGTGAGCTCGACGTCGGGCTGGTCGGGCGAGCCGACGGTGAGCCAGCGCATGCCGCCCTCGCCCATGGTCATGTCCGTACGGACCTCCAGGCCCAGTTTCTCCGTGTAGAACTCCTTGGCCCGCTCCTGGTCGAGGACCCAGACGGTCGAGATGGCGAGACCCTTGATCATGGCGTGCTCCTGCTGGTCGGCGGCCGGCTCGTGCCTGCCCTGCCACCGTAGGCACCGGGGGTGTCAGCCCGCTTCTCCGGAATTGCGCTGCTTGCCGGAGCCGGCGCTTGCGCCGGGTGCCGATCGGAAACCGCCGGCCCACAGCATGGCGTAGCAGCCCGGTATGAGGGCCGCTCCGCGCCCCACGTGCTTCGTCCGGTACTCGCTGGGTGACAGGCCGGTCCACGCCTTGAAGCGGGCCGAGAACGTGCCGACGCTGCTGAAGCCGACCAGGTGGCAGATCTCCGTCACCGACAGGTTGGCGGTGCGCAGCAGGTCCTCGGCGCGTTCTATGCGGCGGTGCGTGAGGTACTGCCAGGGGGTCTCGCCGTACGCCTCCTTGAAGGCGCGGATGAAGTGATACCGCGAGTACCCGGCGTGCGCGGCCACGGCGCCCAGGTCCAGCTCCGGATCGGCCCAGTCCCGGTCCATGGCGTCCTTGGCCAGGCGCACCTGCCGCATCTTGTCCATGGATCCGATGGTGGCACGGGGGTATGACAAGTCAGGACGTGCACGAACACGTGAGGGCCTGTGCGGCCGCATGGCCGCATGGCCGCATGACGAAGGCCCCCAGGGCTGACGGCGGTTTCTAGGGATCGTCGCAACACATGATCGGTTAGGTCAGACGGCGAGCAGTTTATGCAGACGC
>NZ_DF968467.1:0-164 GCF_001270025.1 Streptomyces azureus
CTCACCCTCACCCTGGCCCTGTTCGGGCTGCTGGCCGGCAACGCGACCGCCTCGGTCGTCCTGGTGTTCGTGATGGGCGTGACCGGGTTCGCCAGTGTGCCCGGGATGATCACGCGGGTCACCGACTACGCGCACGGAGCGGCACTGGCCGCCAGCGCCAACGT
>NZ_DF968468.1:0-9734 GCF_001270025.1 Streptomyces azureus
CAGTTACCGACACGAGTGATCAAGTACGACGAGCCGTTCGAGGCCCGAGGTTAAAGATCAAGCTAGGGCTGACCGTCCTCCAGCGTCCGCGTCCGCGGTCAGACGATGGTCCGGTCCCGGCCCCGTGCCGCCATCAGCACCAGGTACAGCACCATCGACGTGCCCAGGCCCACCGCCCAGCCGTAGTCGGCCAGGCCGGCCAGTGCCGGGATGGGGCGGCCGTCGATCAGCGGCTTGAAGCTGGCGCCGCCGACGGCGAGGACGCCTCCGGCCACGAAGGCGACGACGGCCCGCCAGTTCCAGCCGCCCTCGTACCAGTAGCGGCCGCCCGTGCGGTACAGGTCGGTCAGATCGAGCTTGGCGCGGCGCAGGATCCAGTAGTCGGCGATGAGGATGCCCGCGACGGTGCCGAGCAGGCCGCCGACCAGGCCGAGCCAGGTGAAGATGTAGCCCTGCGGGTCGGAGTACAGCTTCCACGGGAAGATCAGCACTCCGAGGACGCAGGTGGCGAGGGCACCGGCGCGGAAACTGATCCTGCGGGGCGCGATGTTGGAGAAGTCGAACGCGGGCGAGACCAGGTTGGCCGCGACGTTGACGGACAGCGTCGCCACCAGGACGGTGACGAGGGCGAACAGCAGGCCCACCGTGTTGTCGGTCTTGGCCGCGAGCTGTACCGGGTCCCAGATCGCCTCGCCGTAGACCGCCTGCGAGCCGGAGGTGACCATCACGGACAGGAACGCGAACAGCGTCATCGTCGTCGGCAGACCGAGGGCCTGACCCCACGTCTGCGCCTTCTGGCTCTTGCCGTAGCGGGTGAAGTCGGGGATGTTCAGCGACAGCGTGGACCAGAAGCCGATCATGCCCATGAGGGCCGGGGCGAACAGCTTCCAGAAGTCCGGTCCCCAGCCGAGCTTCGACGGCTGGTCGAACAGCGGGCCGAAACCGCCCGCCTTGTCGCTCATCCACCACAGCATCACGAACGCGCCGACGAGCACGAAGGGCGCCGCCCAGTTCTCGAAGCGGCGGATGGTCTCCATGCCGCGGTAGATGATGACGACCTGGAGCGCCCAGAAGATCGCGAACGACAGCCACATCGTCCAGGCGTAGCCGCCGACCTTCGCCGCGTCCGTCCAGCCGCTGCCGACGAGCTTGCCGGCCAGGAAGTAGATGGCCTCGCCGCCGATCCAGGTCTGGATGCCGAACCAGCCGCACGCCACCAGCGCCCGTACGACGGCGGGCAGGTTGGCCCCGCGGATGCCGAAGGAGGCACGGGCGAAGACCGGGAAGGGTATGCCGTACTTGGGTCCGGCGTGCCCGGTGAGCAGCATCGGTATCAGCACGATCACATTGGCCAGGGCGATGGTGAACACCGCCTGCTTCCAGTCCATGCCGACGGCGATGAGACCGGAGGCCAGGGTCCAGGAGGCCGTGTTGTGGGCCATGCCGACCCACAGCGCGGAGAAGTTGTACGTGGTCCAGGTGCGCTTCTCGACGGGGACCGGCAGCAGGTCCTCGTTGGCGTAGGGACCGGTCGGCGCCGGGGCGCCCGGGGCGATCTCCACCCGGCCGTCGGCGAGGGTGACTTGAGTGGGCGGCGGTGGGGCCGTGGGAGCGGTATCGGTCATGGGCCAGGCCAATCAGGGGAGGTGGGACGGGAAAGGCCATGCGGGTGATGCCGATGGGGGGTGCGCTCGGGAGCGTCCTGGCCCCCCTTCCCGGGCCGGGGGAAGGGGGGAGATTGGAGGGGTGCCGCGAAGGGGGTCAGCCGTTGACGGCCGGGATCACCCGTGATCCGTACGCGTCGATCACGGCTTCCTGGGCGTCGTGCATGTCGTAGACGGCGAACTGGTCCACGCCGAGCGCGCGCAGCGCGTTCAGCTTCTCGACGTGCTTCTCGACCGGCCCGATCAGGCAGAACCGGTCGACGATCTCGTCGGGCACGAACTGGGTGTCGGGGTTGCCCGCGCGGCCGTGGTGGGAGTAGTCGTAGCCCTCCCGGGCCTTGATGTAGTCGGTGAGTTCGTCGGGGACGGCTGCGGAGTGCTCCCCGTACTTGGACACCAGGTCGGCCACGTGGTTGCCGACCATCCCGCCGAACCACCGGCACTGGTCGCGCGCGTGGGAGAGCGCCTCGGGCGAGTCGTCCTCGGTGACGTAGGCGGGGGCGGCCACGCAGATGGTCACCTCCGAGGGGTCCCGGCCGGCGGCGACTGCCGCGTCCTTCACGGCCTTGACCATGTACTCGGTCAGATAGAGGTCGGCCAGCTGGAGGATGAACCCGTCGGCCTCCTCGCCGGTCATCTTCAGGGCCTTGGGGCCGTACGCGGCCATCCACACGGGAAGTTCGGCGCCCGGCCTGATCCACGGGAACCGGACGACCGTACCGCCGCCGAGGTCGGCCTCCTGGCCGCTGCCGAGGGCCCGGATGACCTTCATGGCCTCGCTGATCCGGGCCAGCGTGTTGGGCTTGCGGCCGGCCACGCGCATGGCGGAGTCGCCGCGGCCGATGCCGCAGACCGTGCGGTTGCCGTACATGTCGTTGAGGGTGGCGAAGGTGGAGGCGGTGACCTCCCAGGTGCGGGTGCCCGGGTTGGTCACCATCGGCCCGACCTTCAGTTGCGTGGTGTTGGCCAGGATCTGGCTGTAGATCACGAACGGCTCCTGCCACAGCACGGCGGAGTCGAAGGTCCAGCCGTGGGAGAATCCGTTCCGTTCCGCGCGCTTCATCAGGCTGATCACCCGCGAGGCCGGCGGGTCGGTCTGCAGGACGAGTCCGAAGTCCATCCGCACCACTCCTAGTTGAGGTACTGACAGGTGGAACGCGGGGTGTAGACGCCGTGCCCGGCGTGTCCGGTGTACTCCCGCTCGGTGATGACGGGTTCGCCGCGCGAGAGGACCGTCTCGACCCGGCCGGTGACGCGTTTGCCTTCGTACGCCGAGTAGTCGACGTTCATGTGGTGCTCTGAAGCCGACATGACCTGCTCGGCGTGCGGGTCGTAGATGACGACGTCGGCGTCGGCGCCCGGCGCGATGGTGCCCTTCTTCGGGTACAGGCCGAACATCCGGGCCGGGGTGGCGCAGGCGATCTCGATCCAGCGGCGGCGGGAGATGTGCCCGTCGAGGACGGCCTGGTGGAGCAGGTCCATACGGTTCTCGACGCCCGGAAGGCCGTTGGGGATCTTGGAGAAGTCGCCGCGGCCGAGTTCCTTCTGGCCGACGAAGCAGAAGGGGCAGTGGTCGGTGGAGACGACCTGGAGGTCGTTCGTGCGCAGCCCCTGCCACAGTTTGGCCTGGTGCTCGCGGGGCCTGAGCGGGGTGCTGCACACGTACTTCGCGCCCTCGAAGTCCGGCTCGGCGAGGTTGTCGGTGGACAGGAACAGGTACTGCGGGCAGGTCTCGCCGAAGACGTTCAGCCCCTCGTCGCGGGCCCGGGCCAGTTCGGCGACCGCCTCCATGGCCGAGACGTGCACGACGTACAGGGGCGCGCCCGCCACCTGCGCGAGCCGGATGGCGCGGTGGGTGGCCTCGGCCTCCAGCAGGGCCTTGCGGACCTCGCCGTGGTAGCGGGGGTCGGTCTCGCCGCGGGCCAGCGCTTGCTCGACCAGGACGTCGATCGCGATGCCGTTCTCGGCGTGCATCATGATCAGGCCGCCGTTCTCGGCGGAGCGCTGCATGGCGCGCAGGATCTGGCCGTCGTCGCTGTAGAAGACGCCCGGGTAGGCCATGAACTGCTTGAAGGAGGTGACGCCCTCCTCGATGAGCAGGTCCATCTCCTTGAGCGTCTCCTGGTTCACGTCGGAGACGATCATGTGGAAGCCGTAGTCGACGGCGCAGTTGCCCTCGGCCTTGGCGTGCCAGGCGTCCAGGCCCTCGCGCAGACTGTGCCCGACGCTCTGCACGGCGAAGTCGATGATCGTGGTCGTGCCGCCCCAGGCGGCGGCGCGGGTGCCGGTCTCGAAGGTGTCTGAGGCGAAGGTGCCGCCGAAGGGCAGCTCCATGTGGGTGTGGGCGTCGACGCCGCCGGGGATGACGTACTTTCCGGTGGCGTCGATCGTCCGGTCGGCGGTGAAGGCCTCGGCGGCGGGGGTGCCGGAGGTTGCGAGGGCGGCGATTCGGCCGTCCTCGATCAGGACGTCGGCGTGGATCTCGTCGGATGCGGTGATGACGAGGCCGCCGCGGATCAATGTTCGGCTCATTGGTCGCTCCTCGCGGTTTGAATCTGCCGGTTGTCCGGGGCTGGTCTCGCGCACGCGGCGGTAGCCGCATATCGAACACAGCCCCGCGCCCCTAGAGGTCCGTCAGCGGACCGTACGTTCCCGGCACCCTGTCCCTGTAGAACTGCCAGCGGTCGCGGACCTCTCGCAGTTTCGCCATGTCCAGGTCGCGGACGACCAGTTCCGGCTCCTTGTCGCTCGCCACCTCGCCGACGAACTGGGCCTCCGGGTCGACGAAGTACGACGTCCCGTAGAAGTCGTTGTCGCCGTACTCCTCGACTCCGACCCGGTTGATCGCGCCCACGAAGTACTCGTTGGCGACGGCCGCCGCCGGCTGTTCCAGTTGCCAGAGGTAGCCGGACAGGCCTCGGGACGTGGCCGAGGGGTTGAAGACGATCTCGGCGCCCGCGAGGCCGAGCGCCCGCCAGCCCTCGGGGAAGTGGCGGTCGTAGCAGATGTAGACGCCGACCTTGCCCACGGCGGTCTCGAAGATCGGCCAGCCGCTGTTGCCCGGGCGGAAGTAGAACTTCTCCCAGAAGCCCCTGACCTGCGGGATGTGCGTCTTGCGGTACTTGCCGAGGTAGGAGCCGTCCGCGTCGATCACGGCGGCGGTGTTGTAGAGGACGCCGGGCTGTTCCTCTTCGTACATCGGCAGGACCAGGACGATGCCCAGTTCCTTGGCGAGGGCCTGGAAGCGGCGGACGATCGGGCCCTCGGGGATCTGCTCGGCGTACTCGTAGAAGGCCGGGTCCTGGACCTGGCAGAAGTACGGTCCGTAGAACAGCTCCTGGAAGCACAGGACTTGGGCACCCTGCGCGGCCGCGTCGCGGGCCGCCTGCTCGTGGACCTGGATCATCGACTCCTTGTCGCCCGTCCAGGCGGTCTGGAAGACGGCGGCACGGATCACTCGGCTCATCGGGACCTCCGGTCGCTCGGTGTGCCATGAGCCTAGGGAGGGCGAAAGGCGTCGTTGAGTTGCACCGTGTCACGTCTGCGGGCGTGCGGCGTGTCACCGTGTCACTCTGCTCTGAGCGCATGTTTCACCGCCGTTTTCCCAGGTGGTCGGGTGTTTCACTGCTGTTGCGCGTCGTGCGCGAGAAGTGCGATGTGCACCGAGGCGGCCTGCTCGAAGTCGTCGAGGTCCACTCCGAGGCGGACCTGTATGGCTTCCAGGCGGCGGTAGAGGGCGGGCCTGGAGACGTGGTGGAGCTGGGCGGTCCGGGACTTGTTGCGGCCGGTGGCGAGGTAGGTGCGCAGGACGGACAGCAGGTCCTCGTCGGCCTCGCGCAGCAGCCCGTCCAGCTCCCGCTCCGCGAAGGACTGTACGTGCGGGTCGTCGCGCAGCAGGCGGATCAGGCCGCGCAAGTGGACGTCCCGCAGGCGGACGACCGGCGGGAGGTCGAGGGCGGCGGCGGAGTCGGCGACGGCGTCCGCCACGTGCTGGGCCTCGCGCAGTCCGGCGGGGACGTCGTCCCAGACGACTCGGGAGTCGGCCGCGGCGACGACCGTGCGGGCCGGGCCGGAGTCGGTGCGCAGCCGGGTCGCGAAGTGCGCGGCGAGGGCGTCCGCGTCCTGGTCGCGGGGGAGGCTGAGCAGCACGGCGGTGGCTCCGTCGGCCAGTTCGGCGACCAGCCCGGGCAGGCCCAGCAGGCGCAGCAGCCGGTCGAGCCGGGGGGTGTCGCCGTCACGGACGACCAGCGGCACGAACGTCCGCCGGTTGACCGGCAGCCCGGCCGCGCGCGCCCGGGGCAGCAGCTGCCGTGCCGGTACGACGCCGCTGACCAGGTCGGTGAGCAGGCTCTGCGCGGACTGCTCCTCCCAGGAGCACGCGGCGCCGCCGCCGAGCATGCGGTGCAGGACGAGGGCCTCGGCGGCGCGGTCGGCCAGCAGCCGTCCGGTGGCGGTGTCGCCCCGGTAGCCGCACAGCACGATCCGGCCCCACCTCTCCCCGCGCCCGCCCAGCTCGGCCCGGATCCAGCCGTCGCCCTCGGTGCCGCCGGCCTGTCGGGCTATGCGCTCCCAGTCGCGCAGCACGTCGTCCACCGCCGGCCGCTCCCCCGCCGTGCCCAGGACGCGGTGGGCGAGGTTGGTGACGACGACCGGGCAGGCGCTGTGCCGGGCGACCTCGTCGAGCAGGCGTTGCAGCGGGGCGCCCGCGGTGATGAGGGCGGTGAGTTCGGTGCGGACGGCCTCGGAGAGGCTGACGGCGGCGAACTTGCGCCGTACGAGCCGTGACTGGACCTCCTCGGTCAGTTCGGCGAAGGGGAAGGGCCGGTGCAGGACGACCATCGGCAGCCCGCACCGCTCGGCCGCCCGGCGCATCACGTCCGGTGCGGCGGGGAAGGCGCGGCCGAGCCCGAGGACGACGGCAGCGGCCTCCGCGCGGTGCAGCGACCGGACGTACTCGGCCTGCTTCTCCTCGTCGCCGGCGAGCAGCACGCCGGTGGTGAGGACCATCTCGCCACCGCTCAGCATCACGCCGACGTCGGCGGCCTCGGCGACGTGCACCCAGCGCACCGGCCGGTCGAGATGGCTCGCGCCGGCCACCACCTCGGGCTCCCCGGCGAGCACCCGCTCAAGGGTGAGGACCTGGCGGACCGACAGGGCCGGTTCCAGGGGCTCCCAGATGTCCGGGGTGGTGGTCATGGCGGACTTCCCTTGCCTCAGTTCACTGCTACTGGATGCTCCTCAGAGCGTTCTCGAGGATCGCGGCGCCCTCCTCGGCCTCCGCGACGTTGAGGGACAGCGGCGGGGCGACGCGCAGCGAGCTGGTGTTGTGGCCACCGCCCTTGCCGATCAGCAGGCCGCCCTCGCGGGCCGCCTCCAGGACGGCCGCCGCGGCCTGCGGGTCGGCCTCGTCGGTCCCCGGCTTGGTGATCTCGATGCCGATCATCAGCCCGCGGCCGCGCACCTCCCGTACGGCCGGCACCTGCGCGGCGGCGGCCCGCAGCCGCTCGATGAGCAGGCCGCCGACGCGCCGGGAGTTGCCCTGGAGGTCGTGTTCCAGCAGGTAGTTGAGGTTGGCCAGGCCCGCCGCCATGGTGATCTGGGTGCCGCCGAACGTGGAGATGCTGTTGGAGTCCAGGCAGTTCATGATCTCGGAGCGGGCGACGACACCGCCGATGGACATGCCGTTGCCGATGCCCTTGGCGAAGGTCATGATGTCGGGCGGCCCGTTCTGCCCGTGTGCCTGCCAGCCCCAGAAGTGCTCGCCGGTGCGGCCCCACCCGGTCTGCACCTCGTCGGCGATCCACAGGATGCCGCGCTCGTGCAGCACCTCGCGGAAGGCGGCGTACAGACCGTCCGGCGGTGAGGTGAAGCCGCCGACGCCCTGGATGGGTTCGGCGATCAGCGCGGCCGGCGCGCGGGTGTGCCCGAGCAGGTCCACCAGATCGTCGACGCAGGCCGCGATGAAGCCGTCGTCGCTGAGGGAGGCGTACGGGCCGCGGGTGCGCACCCCGCCGTGGACGTAGAGCGTCTGGAGCGGGGACAGCGAGGTCGGGGACCAGCCGCGGTTGCCGGTGATGCCGACCGAGCTGAAGGACCGGCCGTGGTAGCTGTTGCGCATCGCCATGATCGTGTTGCTGCGGCGGTACGTCGTGGCCAGCAGCAGGGCGGTGTCGTTGGCCTCGGTGCCGGACGTGGTGAAGAAGACCCGGGCGTCCGGGATGCCGCTCAACTGGGCGATGCGCTCGGCGAGCTCAACCATCGGCCGGTTGAGGTAGAGGGTCGAGGAGTGGATGATCCGCCCGGCCTGCTCGCTCACCGCCTTGGTCACCTCGGGCAGCGCGTGCGCGGTCATCGTGGTGAGGATGCCGCCGAAGAAGTCGAGGTACCGGTTGCCCCGGGCGTCCCAGACGTGGCGCCCCTCGCCGTGGGTGATCTCCAGGGGGTCCTCGTAGTACAGGGCGAGCCAGTCGGGGAGCACGGCCCGGTGGCGGCCCAGCAGGTCGTCGGTCACGGCTGCACCAGTCCTTCGTAGGCGTCGGGGCGGCGGTCGCGGTAGAAGGCCCACGTCTGCCGCACTTCTTCGATGAGGTCGAGGTCCAGGTCCCGGATCACGAGCTCCTCCTGACTGTCGCTGGCGAGGTCTCCCACGAACTGCCCGCGGGGGTCGACGAAGTAGCTCGTCCCGTAGAAGTCGTTGTCGCCGTACTCCTCCCGCCCGACGCGGTTGATCGCGGCGATGTAGTAGGCGTTGGCGACGGCCGCCGCCGGCTGCTCCAGCCGCCACAGGTGGGACGACAGGCTCCGGTGGGTGGCGGAGGGGTTGTAGACCAGCTGGGCTCCGGCCAGGCCGAGCTCCCGCCAGCCCTCCGGGAAATGGCGGTCGTAGCAGATGTAGACGCCGACCTTGCCGGCCGCGGTGTCGAATACGGGCCAGCCTAGGTTGCCGGGCTTGAAGTAGTACTTCTCGCGGAAGCCCTTGAGCTGCGGGATGTGGTGCTTGCGGTACTTGCCGAGGTAGGTGCCGTCGGCGTCGATCACGGCCGCGGTGTTGTAGTAGAAGCCGGGCTGCTCCGCCTCGAAGACCGGCGCGACGATCACCATGCCGGTCTCGCGCGCGATCGCCCGCATCCGCCGCACGGTCGGCCCGTCAGGCACCGGCTCGGCCCAGCGGTAGTGTTCCGGCTCCTCGACCTGACAGAAGTAGGGGCTGTTGAAGACTTCCTGGAAGCCGATGATCTTCGCGCCCCTGCGGGCCGCCTCGCGGGCGTGCTCCTCGTGTTTCGCCACCATGGACTCGGTGTCGCCGGTCCAGGTGGCCTGGACCAGAGCGGCACGTACGACGTTGGCCATGAGCTGCTCCTTCGACGCGACGTCAGCGCCTCTACGCCCGTAGAAACGGCCGTAGAGCCACGAACGTAAGCCTCCGGCCCGGGCTTGCCAAGACCATCGTCGCCAACCCGCGGCGCCGGGCGCGATTCGCACTCCTGTGGGTGAGTCGCCGGGGGCACGGCCTCCCCGGTCAGGCGGGGAATCCGGCGACCCGGAGGGCGTGGAGGAGGTCCCAGCGGCGCTCGTCCGACACGCCCTGCGCGGCCTCCAGCAGGAGCGGTACGAGGGTCTGCGGGCCGGGCTCGGCGCTGCGGGCCGCCTCCTCGGGGGTGCGGGCTCTGACGTACGCGTCGAGCAGCGCGCGCACCTCGCGGTGACGGCCCTCGGCGACGAGTCCGAGGACGGCCTGTCCGACCTCGCCCGGGGGCCGGGCGACCCCCTGCCGCAGGATCTGCTGCGCGTCTTCCGTGCGCCCGGCCGCACCCAGCGCGTCCGCCGCGGCGACCAGCCGCCCGGCGGGCAGCGAGGCGGCCTCCCAGAGCAGGGTCTGCCAGTCCGCACCCAGTCCGGCCCGCTCCAGTTCGACCGCGAGCAGCGGAAACCGGGCCGGGGGCCAGGTCGCGGCCTCGACCAGCAGGGCATGTGCCTCGCCGCTGCGCCCCTCCTTCCGCAGCCGCGCGAGCGCCTCGACGGCTTGCACGACGTCCCTCCGCTCCGCCCCGCCGACGGCCACGACTTGCG
>NZ_DF968469.1:0-44705 GCF_001270025.1 Streptomyces azureus
CAGAGAGGCACCCTCGTGGCACTGACGGACGAGGCGATCGACAAGATCAAGGCGATGATCCTCGCCGGCGAACTCGCGCCCGGCTCCCGGCTCCCCAAGGAGGAGGTCCTCGCCGGACAACTCGGCCTGTCCCGGAACTCCCTGCGCGAGGCGGTCCGGGCGCTGACGGCCATGCGCATCCTGATCACCCGGCAGGGCGACGGCACGTACGTCTCCAGCCTGGAGCCCCATCTCCTGCTGGAGAGCCTCTCCTTCGCCGCCGATGTCTCCCAGGGCCACACGGCTCTGCAGTTGCTCCAGGTACGACGGCTGCTCGAACCGCAGGCGACAGGACTGGCCGCCTCGCTGCTCAAGCAGGAGGATCTCCGGGAACTGCGCAACATCCTCAACCGGTCACGGACCGTCGCCACCGTGGAGGAGTTCGTCGCCCACGACATCGCCTTCCACCTCAGGATCGTCGAGGCGGTCGGCAACCCCGTGCTGTCGATGCTGCTGCAGGTGCTTTCCACCCGCACACAGCGTGTCCGCATCGTCCGCGGCAGCCAGACCCGTCACGCCATGAACAACGCCCACGAGGACCACGAGCAGATCCTCAGCGCGCTTCAGTCACGCGACGCCCTGCTCGCCGCCGCTGCGGCGACCGTCCACATCACGGCCGTGGAGCAGTGGCTGGCCACCAGTCTGACCGATGACCCGATACGGGCGATCGACGACTGACCTCAAGCGCTCTCCCTCAGCCCCCGCCGCCATCCGGTCACCCCCTCCCAACCCCCGACCGGGTGGCGGCGGGCCATGTTCGCGCCCCGGCTGGAGACTGTGTCCTCCAGCCGGGGCCTGACGCGGAAGGCTCCGCCGGACGGGCGCCGGTCAGCCGACTCGCTCAGGTTCCTTGGGCGCCACCTCGGGAGCCATCTGGAGACGCGTGCCCTCGACGTCGAGATCGGGCAGGACACGGCCCAGCCAGGCGGGGAGCCACCAGGCGTGTCGTCCGGCGAGGGCGAGGACTGACGGTACGAGGGTCATGCGGACGGCGAAGGCGTCGATGGCCACGCCGACGGCCAGCGCGAAGGCGATGGGCTTGATCAGGGCGTCGTCCAGGGGGAAGAACCCGGCGAAGACGGTGAACATGATCAGGGCCGCGGCGGTGACGACCCGCACGCCGTGCCGCGCGCCTTCGACCACGGACCGGCGCACCCGGCCGGTGTGGACCCATTCCTCCCGCATCCCCGAGATCAGGAACACCTCGTAGTCCATGGCGAGTCCGAAGAGCACACCGATCAGGATGATCGGCAGGAAACTCACGACGGGACCGGTGTGAGCCAGGCCGAAGATGTCAGCTGGCCAGCCCCACGGAACAGGGCCACGCCCGTGCCGAGTGAGGCCGCCGCCGACAGCAGGAATCCGACGGCGGCCTTGAGAGGGATGCCAGGATCATCCTGGCTCCACCCGTGGTGCGGGCGTGTCACTGGAACTGTGCGAAGAACCTCCAGATCTCTGCCTTGGTCCAGGTGGCGACGCCGCTTTCGCCGGGGGAGCCGTCGACCGGACCGGGTATGTGGCCTCCGTCGAACGCGGCCCATTGGACCGGGTATCCGGCACGGCAGCCCGAGTAGGTGGTGGTGATGTGCGTTCGGCTGCCCGGCGCGGGCTCGCGCGGGCTCTGGGGGGTGCAGCCGTTGTTGCTGACGAATCTGTCGCGCAGGGACCGTCCTTGCGCGATGTTGAGGACGGAGTCGCTGATGCCGTGGATTCCGAAGTAGGCGATGGGCTGGGTGCCGCCGCTGCACCCGCTGATCTGAGCGCCGGAGATGACCGCGACGGCCCTGAAGACGTTCGCCCGGCTGCATGCGAGTGCGTAGCTCATACCGCCGCCCCAGCTGAATCCCGTGGCGAAACGCTGTGCCGGGTTCACACAGAGGCCGCCCTCGATGCGCCGGATCATGTCGTCGACGAAAGTAATGTCCTCACCGCCCGAATTGGCCCAGCCGTTGCCGAGGCCCTGGGGGGCGACGAGGATCGCGCCGTTGTTCGACTGTTCCTGTTGGCCGTAGTAGGACCAGGCGTTCCCGCTCGTGCCGCCCGAAGCGACGTCGCCGGCCGTTCCGCCCCGCCAGTGGAACGCGAAGATCAGCCGGTAGCGGTGGCTGTTGTCGTAGTTGGCGGGAACCCTGAGGATGAAGCTGCGGCTCTTGCCGCCGCTCTGAATCGTGTGCGTACCGCTCGCCAGAGTCGGGGCGCTGCCGCATCCGCCGCCACCCGACGACAGCTTGATCATCTGCCACTGCTGGTTGGCGCCGCCCCAGTCGGAGTACTGGACGACGTTGCCGCCGTCGGCGGTGGAGGCGCCCTGCACCTCCACCGCCTTGCCGCTGGTGCGGTTGATCAGCCGGACGTGGCCCGCGTCGGAGTCGGCCAGGCGGAACTGCTGGTTGGCCCCGTTGTGGTCGGCCCACTGCTGGATCGCGGCACCGTCCGCGGTCGAGGCACCGGCCACGTCGAGAACCTTGCCCGAATGCCGGGCCTTGAGGCGGTAGAAGCCGCCGCCGGAGTCCACGAACTGCCACTGCTGGTGGGCTCCGTCGTTGCGCGTCCACTGGCTGACCCGCGCGCCGTCGGCGGTGGACGTGCCGGAGACGTCCAGTGCCTTGCCGCTGTTGCGATTGACCAGGGCATACCAGGCATTGGTGTCCACCGTCGCCGCCTCGGCGGGCGCCGGATTCACCACGGCGAGCATGCCGATCGCGAGGGTCGCCGCCACCACGGCGGCGACCCGGGACCACCAGCGATGTCTGCGTGAAGGGGCGGGGGAAGCCGCACCGTAGGTCTTCATCGATCCACCCTTTCGTCTGCGGCAGGTCCCATCAGGTGCGGGTCCAGCGCTGGTTGCTGCCGTTCGAGCAGGAGTAGAGCTGTATCAGGGTGCCGTTGGCGGTGCCGCCTGCGACGGCGTCGAGGCAGAGGCCGGACTGGACGCCGACGACGGATCCGTCGGAGTTGAGGCGCCATTTCTGGTTGTCGCCGCCCCAGCAGCTGTAGATCTGGACCTTGGTGCCGTTGCCGGTGCCGGCGGCGTCCAGGCACTTGTTGCCGTAGACCCTGAGCTCGCCGGCGGCGGTGTGCGTCCACCGCTGGTTGGTGCCGTTGTTGCAGTCCCACAGCTGGAGCTGGGTGCCGTCGGTGGTACTGGTGCCGGGCACGTCCAGGCAGCGGCCCGAACCGACGCCCTTGATCGGTCCGGAATCCGAAGGGGGCGTAGTGGAGCCGCCGTTGAGTGCGTTGAGGACGGCGGTGTAGGCGGGCTTCTTGCTGCCGTCGCCGTTGAACAGCAGCGGCGTGTGCTCCGGTCGCCAGGAGTCGGTGTCGCGCACACCCCAGACGGTGATGCCGAGGCAGCGCGGGACGGCCAGGCAGTCGTTGACCACGTTGGCGTAGGTCGTGGCGGGGGCGCCCTGGATGTCGAGTTCGGTGATGGCCACATCGACGCCGAGGGCGGCGAAGTTCTGCAGGGTGGTGCGGAAGTTGCTGTGGTAGGGGCTGCCGCTGTTGAAGTGCGACTGGAAGCCGACGCAGTCGATCGGCACGCCGCGCTGCTTGAAGTCCCGGACCATGGCGTACATGGCCTGGGTTTTGGCCCAGGTCCAGTTCTCGACGTTGTAGTCGTTGTAGCAGAGCTTGGCGGCCGGGTCGGCGGCGCGCGCGGTGCGGAAGGCGACCTCGATCCAGTCGTTGCCGGTGCGTTGCAGGTTGGAGTCGCGCCGGGCTCCGGAACTGCCGTCGGCGAAGGCCTCGTTCACGACGTCCCACTGGGCGATCTTGCCCTTGTAGTGGGCCACCACGCCCTTGATGTGGTCGATCATCGCCTGGCGCAGCGCGCTGCCGCTGAGGTTCTGCATCCAGCCGGGCTGCTGGGAGTGCCAGGCCAGGGTGTGGCCGCGCACCTGCTTGCCGTTCTGCACCGCCCAGTTGTAGACGCGGTCAGCGGCGGTGAAGTTGAACTGGCCCCGCTGCGGTTCGGTGGCGTCGATCTTCATCTCGTTCTCGGCCGTCACCGAGTTGAACTCACGGCCCGCGATCGTCGTGTACGCCGAGTCGCCCAGCCTCCCCGAGGCGATGGCGGTGCCGAAGTAGCGGCCGCTCTGCGCCGCCGCGGCGCCGAGCGTGTTCTCGGCGGCGTGTGCGGTCGGCGGCGCGACCAGTGCGGCGACCACACCGAGGGTGCCGACGACCAGCGCCAACAGCAGGCCGCGGATCTTCCGGCGGACAACGGGTCTGGGAAGGGCGTACGAGCCCATGGCTGTGCCTCCAAGGTAGAAATCACGGAAGGACTGAAGCGCAGGGGAATGCGTCGCGGACGGCACCCGGTCGGCCGTCGGGTGACGTGCGGCGGGCGGCGGGCGACGGTGTTTCGACACAGGCATGGGGGCCCTCCATCGCAGCTCAGCCGGGGGAACGCCACGCGGCGTCGCGTACCTCTCCAACTGCGCGAAGAGCCAGGATGCGCTGGTGCGAACCTCACCGGAGCGTGACGGGGTGGCGCAGGTGCTTTGGTGCGCGGATCTGTCGTGCAGTTGTGCGTGGATCTGTCGTGCAGCACAGATTGCCCAGGGCCAGTGGTTCGACATCTCGAACTAAGGCCGGGTTCTCAGACAGGGATGATTGAGGCATTGACGATGGATCGTCAATACTCCCCGCAGAAGAAGTTTCGGTTTCTCGTCCGAAACATTCGGGAATCCCGGCGAGCTGGGGGCGAACCGCCGGCGCCACCGTCGGCGGATGCCGTAGGGCCGGGGCGAGGCACTGTTTGTGGACAGATCGGCGACAGGCCTTGACCGGAGGGCCCGGCATTCCTAGCTTGTGGCGTCAAAGCTTCCGGGAATTCTTCGAAATGTTTCGAGATCTTCCCTGCATCCCGGCAGTCCGCTCTGCGGTTCATCGGGGTCACCTCACCCCCGCCTCCAAAGGAGTGCCCTCTGATGTGGTTTCGCCACCCGTCCCCGGTCCGTCCAAGACGCTTACTCGCCGTCCTTGCGCCCTTGCTGCTCGTGGCTACCTTCCTCGGTGCCCAGCCCGCCGGCGCGGCGACCGTAGACCCCAACGCCTCATATGTGCTGGTCAACCGCAACAGCGGCAAGGCTCTGGATGTCTACAACATGGCGACCGACGACGGCGCCCGCATCACCCAGTGGACCAGGAACGATCAGAGCCAGCAGCAGTGGCAGTTCGTCGATTCCGGGGGCGGCTACTACCGCATCAAGTCCCGCCACTCGGGCAAGGTGCTGGACCTCCACAACTGGTCCACCGCGAACGGCGGCTCGATCGTCCAGTGGGCCGACCTGAACGCCACCAACCAGCAGTGGCGGCTGGCCGACAGCCCGGACGGCTACGTGAGGCTCATCTCGCGCCACAGCAACAAGGCCCTCGAAGTACAAGGCGCCTCCACCGCCGACAACGCGAACATCGTCCAGTACGACGACTGGGGCGGCACCAACCAGCAGTGGCAGCTGGTCAAGGTCGGCGCCGGCAACCCCGGCCCGTGCGCTCTTCCGTCGACATACCGCTGGACCTCAACGGGCGCGCTGGCGCAGCCCAAGCCGGGATGGGTCTCGCTCAAGGACTTCACCGTCGCCCCGTACAACGGCAGGCAACTCGTCTACGCGACGACGCACGACACGGGGACGAGCTGGGGCTCGATGAACTTCGGCCTGTTCACCAACTGGTCGGAGATGGCCTCGGCCAGCCAGAACAGGATGTCGGCTTCCACCGTCGCGCCCACGCTCTTCTACTTCGCACCGAAGAACATCTGGGTGCTCGCCTACCAGTGGGGCCGGACCGCCTTCTCCTACCGGACATCGAGCGACCCCACCAACCCGAACGGCTGGTCGTCCGAGCAGGTGCTCTTCTCCGGAAGCATCACCGGCTCCGGAACAGGACCCATCGACCAGACGCTCATCGCTGACGGCGCGAACATGTACCTGTTCTTCGCCGGTGACAACGGCAAGATCTACCGGGCCAGCATGCCGATCGGGAACTTCCCGGGCAGCTTCGGCACGACCTCGACAGTGGTCATGAGCGACACGACGAACAACCTGTTCGAAGCCCCGCAGGTCTACAAGCTACAGGGCCAGAACCGCTACCTCATGATCGTCGAGGCGATCGGCTCGCAGGGCCGCTACTTCCGCTCGTTCACGGCCACCAGCCTGAACGGCTCATGGACACCCCAGGCCGCGACCGAGAGCAATCCCTTCGCCGGCAAGGCCAACAGTGGCGCCACCTGGACCAACGACATCAGCCATGGCGAACTGATCCGCACCAGCGCCGACCAGACCTTCACCGTCGATCCCTGCAACCTGCAGTTCCTCTACCAGGGACGCAACCCCAACTCCGGCGGCGACTACGGCCAATGGCCCTACCGTCCGGGCCTGCTGACACTCCAGCGCTGACGGCGTGACACGAATCCGGCTCCGGTACGGAGCCGGCGTGGCGGGCTCGGCGGAAGGCCGAGCCCGCCCGGGACACGCGACAACCATCCCCCAACGCGGTGCCGCCGCCGGTGGCGCTTGCCACGGTCCAGGCGCACCGGGTCGCCTGGAGCCCTGCGGCGGACGAGCCAGGCTTCGGTGATGTGGGTGAACATCGCCTGGGCCGCACCGCTCGGGTCGTGGGCGGCGATGCGCTCGTACGCGGCGATGGCCGCGTTGGAGGCAACGCACATGGCGTGCTCGGGCCACTCCTACGTGGCATCATCACCAAGCACGAACCCTCATCACCGCCGACGCCGGCAGCCTGCACGTCGGCGGCCACGACCTGGCCACCGACCCGCAGGCCGTGCGGGCCGCGATCGGCGTCACGGGGCAGTTCTCCGCCGTCGACGGCCTGATCACCGGCGAGGAGAACATGCTCCTCATGGCGGACCTGCACCACCTCTCCCGCAGCGAGAGCCGCCGTACCTCCTCCGAACTCCTTGAGCGCTTCGACCTGGTGGAGGCCGCGAAGAAGGCCGTCTCCACCTACTCCGGCGGCATGAAGCGCCGCCTCGACCTCGCCATGACCCTGGTCGGCAACCCGCGGATCATCTTCCTCGACGAGCCGACCACCGGCCTCGACCCGCGCAGCCGCCACAACATGTGGCAGATCATCCGCGAGCTCGTCTCCGACGGGGTGACCGTCTTCCTCACCACCCAGTACCTGGAGGAGGCCGACGAACTCGCCGACCGCATCGCGGTGCTCAACGACGGCAGAATCGCCGCCCACGGCACCGCCGAGGAACTGAAGCGGCTCATCCCCGGGCGGACATGTCCGGCTGCGCTTCACTGACCCGGCCGCGTACCAGTCCGCCGCCGTCGCCCTGCGCGAGGCCACCAGGGACGACGAGGCTCTGGCGCTGCAGATCCCCAGCGACGGCAGTCAGCGCGAGCTGCGTTCCATCCTCGACTGGCTGGACTCGGCCGGCGTCGAGGCGGACGAGCTGACCGTGCACACCCCCGACCTCGACGACGTGTTCTTCGCCCTGACCGGCGGTGCCGGCGTCCCCAACCAGCCCAAGGGGACCGTCCGATGAACGCCCTCTCCCTCGCCGTCCGCGACTCGAACACAATGCTGCGCCGCAACCTGCTGCACGCGCTGCGCTACCCGTCCATGACCCTGAACCTGCTCCTCACGCCGATCATGCTGCTGCTCTTCGTTTACGTCTTCGGAGGCGTGATGAGCGCGGGCATCGGTGGCGGCGGGGCGGACCGCTCCGAGTACATCGCCTATCTCGTCCCGGGCCTGTTGATGATGACCATCGGCTCCACCGTGATCGGGGCCGCGATCTCCGTCTCCATGGACATGACCGAGGGCCTCATCGCCCGCTTCCGCACGATGGCGGTCTACCGCGGGTCCGTGCTCGTCGGGCACGTCGTCGGCAGCGTGCTGCAGGTGCTCGCCAGCCTGGTCCTCGTCGGTGCCATCGCCGTGGCCATCGGCTTCCGCTCCACGGACGCCACGGCCCTGGAGTGGCTGGCGGCCTTCGGGCTGATCGCGCTGTTCACCCTGGCGCTCGCCTGGATCGCGGTAGGGATGGGCATGGCCAGCCCGAACCCCGAGGCGGCTGGCAACATGGCAATGCCGCTCATCCTCCTCCCGCTCATCTCCAGCGCCTTCGTCCCCATCGACGCGATCCCGGGCTGGTTCCAGGTGTTGTCGCCCTCCGCCTGCCGCAGCCAGTACTCGGCCTCATCGGGATCGCCGCGCTGCAGGCAGGCGAGGGCGAGGCCCCAGCGGACGCCGATGAAGTCGTGCTCGCCGCCGAGCCGCGGCAGCGCCTCGAGCACGCCTTGAGATACCCGTACGCGGCCTCGCCCTGCTCCGTCTTCAAGCACAGCTCGCCCAGCCGGGCATAGCCCATGACTTGCAGGAACGGGTTGTCGACCGGCGCCAGCACGGTGATGATCCGGCGCGCCGAGGCGAGCGCGCGGTCGATGTCGTGCTCGTACTCCCAGACGTAGGTGGCGACGCACTCGGCGACGCCGGCGAGCAGCGGCTGCTCGCTGTCGCAGAGTTTCCGCAGCACTTCGTAGTCAGGAGGCAGCATCTCGGGAACGGCGCTCAGCACTACCGCGGTGGCGCCCACCAGCGTGTCCGGCGGGGCCGGGGGCAGGCGCCGGAGGGTGACGAGCTGGCGTACGACGTGCGGGCCGTAGCCCATGAACAGACTCGCCGTGCACAACACCGCGGCGGCGCGGGCGACTTCGACGTATTCGGGCTCGGGGTGGTAGTGCGACAGCGGTGGGCCGGTGTCCGCGGCGAGGGCGGTGAGGCGGGGGTAGTCGGAGCCGGTGGACCACAGGGCGGCGAGGACAGCGGTGAGGGCGGCGGCGGTGGGGCCGTCCGTACGGGCCAGGGCGTGCCGCAGGGCCGGCACGAGGTTGTCCTGCTCGGCCCTGACCCGCTCCCGGGCGGCAATGGGACCTTCCCTGCCCGAGCGGAGCCGAGAGCTCGGGGAAGGTTCCGAGCCGAAGATCCAGTCGTGGTACGCGACCCCGAAGTCCCGCGCCCAGGCGAGGAACCGGCCGACGGCCTCCTCGTCCTCGCCCGCCTCCGCGCGCCGTGACGCGCTGAACTCCCGTACGGTCTCCAGCATCCGGAACCGCACGCCGGCCGGGGTGTCGGAGACGGTGAGCAGCGACTGATCTGCCAACTGCTCGAGCAGGAACAGCGCGTCCTCGCCGAACACATGCTCCGCCGCCTCGGCGGAGAAGCCGCCGGGAAAGACGGACAGTGTGCGCAGCGCCGCCCTGGCGTCCTCGTCGAGGAGGTTCCAGCTCCAGTCCACGACCGCGTGGAGCGTGCGGTGGCGCTCCGGCACGTCCCGCGCCCCGCCGCGCAGCAGCGCGAACCGGTCGCCGAGGCGGCGGGCGATCTCCGGCACCGAAAGGGCCCGCACCCGGACCGCGGCCAGCTCGACGGCGAGCGGTAGTCCGTCGAGGTGGCGGCAGAGACCGGCCACCGCGTCGGGCGGCAGTTCCACTCCGGGACGGGCGGCCCGGGCCCGTTGGGTGAGCAGTTCGACCGAGGTGTCGAGACCGAGCTCCGGAAGCGCGTACACCGCCTCCGATGTGAGGCCCAGCGGGGCCCGGCTGGTGGCGAGCACCCGCAGGTCCTTGGAGGACGAGACCAGGGCCTGTACGAGGTCGGCGGCGCCCCGGATGACCTGCTCGCAGTTGTCGAGGACCAGCAGAGCGGGACCGGAGCCGAGCACGCCGAGGATGCCGGACACCGGGTCGGCCGAGGCGTGGCCGCTCAGGGCGCCGGCCCGCCCCTCGCCCGCACCGAGCGCGGAGGCCACCTCCGCGGCCACGTCCTCGTCCGCCGTGACGCCGGCGAGCGGCACGAAGTACACCACGCGTTGCTCGGCCCGGCGGCTGACGGCGTGCGCGAGCCGGGTCTTGCCGAGGCCGCCCGGACCGACGACGTTGACGGCACGGGAGGCGCTCAGCAGCCGCCGCACCGCCGCGATGTCCTCGTCCCGCCCGAGAAGCGGGTTCGGCTCGTGCGGCACGCCGTGCCGGACCACGGGTGCCTCGCCGCGCAGCAGTTCCCGCTGCACGGCCTTGAGCCCGGCGCCCGGATCCGTGCCGAGCGTCTCGCGCAGATCACGGCGGTACGCCTCGTACCGCATCAGCGCGGCGGACGGGCCCGCCGTCACCGCCTCGACCCGCAGCAGCTCGACGAGCACCTCCTCGTCTCGCGGATGCTCCGAGGCGGCCGCCGTTAGCGGCCCGGCCGCCTCCGCGTGCCGTCCGAGGCGGGCGAGCGCGAGCGCCCGCGCGCGTATGAGAGTGCCGCGGACGGGGGCGCGCTCGGTGCGCAGCGCGGCTACCGGGTCGTCGGTGTCGTACGCCTCGTCAGGGGTGCCCTCCCACAGCGCGAGCCCGGCCTCGGCCGCGGCCAGCGATCCCGCGTGGTCCCCTGCCCTGGCCCGGTCCGCGCTCGCGGCGGCGTGCAGCAGCAGGGCGGAGCTGTCGACCTGGTCCTCGGCGAAGGTGAGCCGGTATCCGGTCGGTGTGCCGGCGATGACGTCGGCACCCAACTGCGCCCGCGCCCTGGACACCAGGACCTGCACCGCCTTCGCCGGCCGCTCCGGCAACTCGTCCGGCCACAGCCCCGCCACAAGGCGCTCGGTGCCGCAGCCCGTGCGTAAGTCGCCGGCGAGCAGCGCGAGGAGGCCGCGGAGCCGGGGCGCGGTGATCTCCTGTCCGCGATGGGCGACACGCGGCAGGAGGGTCAGGTCGATGGTCACGCGTGCAGATTAGCCAAGTCGCCCACCACCACGAGGGCGCACAGGGATCGCACCCACCCACAGCCTCAGCCCAAAGAGCGACGTCCCGGTCCAGGCCCGACGCTCCCCTCCCGCCATCTCCTCACGCACCCCGCCCCCTCGGCCGGGCACTCCCGGGCAAACCAGGGAAATGGAGGGAACAATAATCGTAGGTCAGCGGACCCTTCTTCGTGGTTCTAGCGTGCCGGCGGCAGCTCAGGGGCAGCCAGCGGAGCACCGTCGTATCCCTTCACCTCCCCGAACCGCGTGCCTTGACGTGATCAGTCCGGGGGCTTTCGCGGAACTCTCACAGATGACCATTTCTGCGAACACTAAGCGTGCATCCATGGCCTGAGATGCAGGCCTTCCAGCGGTCGAAGTCGAAGGACGTCTGTAGGTGCGTGACAGCCGAGTCCGTCTATGTCGATCGCCGGGGTGACGCTATGTTCTTCACACATCACCCGGGTGAAGCACTCGGCAGGCGGCGCGTGACCGGCGGTCACGCGCCCGAACGCACGATGGGGGCGGACGAGCGGATGAGCGTGCATTTAGGGCGTCCCGGCGCACGGCAGGGCCGCCGGTGGCGGGGCGTGGGTGTCTCAGTCGCCCGATTCGTCGCGGCGGCTGCCGCTGGCGCACTCACGGGACTGGCCGTCTTCAGCCTCACTCAGGTGACCAGTCGCATTCTGTTCGTCGTTACGGGCGGCGCGGTGGGTGCCGTGACCGTCCTCGCCGTGCAGTGGTACCGGCGCCTCGCCCAGCTTACCGAGGTGAAGGTCACCATCCCGCAGCTGAGCGAGCTCACATTCGCTGTTAACAACGACTCCCGCCAGGTCGCCTGGCGCATGTTCGTCGAAACAGTGACCCGTGTATCGACACAGCCCCTGGCCAGTGACGAGGGAGTCGTCCGGGAAGCGCTCACATCGATGTACGGGCTGTTCGCTACGACGCGGGAGACGCTGAAGGCAGCGCGCCCCTCCGCTCCGGTACCCGGCGGCCAGACGGTTGAGTACCTCGCGATCACCATGCTGAACCGCGAGCTGAGGCCGTTTCTGTCCCACTGGCACCCACGGCTGAGGGAGTTTGAGCAGGCCCACCCCGACGGCCCGGAGTCTGAATGGTCGGAGAACGGTGCCTGCCGGGCAGAATTGCAGCGGGTGCAGCGCGACATCCACGCCTACGCCATCGGCTTCGCCCGCCTCGCCGGTGTTCGTGAAGCCGAGACCCTCATCGGGCACGTGCCCCTCCCCCGCAGCCCCGACGCCAGAACCGAGGGGAGCACCACGCCGCCCGGCGGCAACGGGCGGACCCCGCGGTGAGCTCGGCGACGGGCATGAGACGGATTCGTAGGCGTGGTGCAGACGGCACCCCTCGCGGCGAGTCAGGCGAATACGACGCGTTCGTCTCGTACAGCCACGCTTGGGACAAGGACGTAGCGAAGGCCTTCCAGAACGCATTGCAGGGTTTCGATTGTCCCTGGTATCGGCCGAGAAGCCTGAAGTTGTTCCGTGACGAGACCAATCTCGCGGCAAGTCCCCATCTCTGGCAGGAGATCGAGCAGGGGCTGACCCGGTCGCGGTGGCTCGTGGTGATGGCGAGCCCGCTGGCAGCCGCGTCCCCGTGGGTGCAGCAGGAGATCCGCTGGTGGCTCACCCACCGGTCTGCGGACACCTTGCTCATCGGCTGGACCGACGGCACATTGTTCTGGGACTCCGAACGGGCGGGGTTCGACTGGTCGCGTACCGACGCCCTGCCGAAGCAGGAGATGGAGCGGGCATTCGACGCGGAGCCCCGTTGGGTGGACCTGCGCTGGCTGCGCAGTCCGGAGCAGGCCAGTGCGGCCGACCCCCGGCTGGTCGAATGCGTTGCGGAATTCGTCGCACCCCTGACAGGCAAGTCCAAGGACGAATTGATCGGCGACCATGTACGTCGGCACCGTCAGACTCGCCGTCTGGTGAAGACCACGCTCGCAGCGCTCACCGTACTGTTCCTCTTGGCCGTCGCCGGAGGGGTCACCGCCTATACCCAGCGCAACGCTGCCCGCGCCCAGACCCTGGTAGCGCAGTCCAGGCAACTGGTCGCCGAGGCCTCGTCGATCAGGGACGCCCAGCCGGATCTGGCACGCCAGTTGCTAGTACAAGCGTACCGGCTCGCGCCGACAGCAGAGGCGGTCGGCGCGCTCGTCGACAGCTACGCGATGCCCCGGGTTGTCCACGGCCGCGGATTGGTGCGCGCGGCGGCCGCATACAGCAGCCGGGGCCTGCTCGCCGTAGCCGACGACGGCCTCCGGCTGTTCGACCCCACGCGCGGAACACAGCCGATCTTCACGACGTCCATGAAACGCCAGGCGACCGCTGTCGCCTTCAGCCCGGACGGCAAGCAGTTAGCCCTCGGCGGCGCGAACGGCACTGTGTGGCTGATGGACGTGACGGAGGGCAGCCGCCTCAGGGCCTTGGCAGAGACGCCCGGGGTGCGCGATCGCAGGGAGGTCCGCGTCCTCGTCTTCACCTCAGGCGGGCAGCTGGTCGCCATGACATGGAAAACAGGCGCCATCCTTGACGTCTCGGATCCCGCTCAGCCGAGGTCCCTCGGCCCCTTGCCCGATTATCCAGTAGCGGCAAGCCCGAGTGGCGATCTGATCGTTACGGAGGAACGAGACGCGGGAGGAGCGTACTTGGGACACCTGCGACTGTGGACCGTGTCCGGCTCCGCCAGACCGCGCCCGGTCGCCACGGTCGCCTCGCCACCCGTCGACGTCTCCGAAACCCCGCAGCGCGCGGTGTTCAGCCCCGACGGCCCGCTGCTCGCCATCGCCAGTGAGGACAGCAGGGTGAGTCTGTGGGACGTCGCAGACCCCGCCCGCCCAGTCGCCAGAGCAGACTTGTACACACAGAGCAGGTTCGGCATCTATTCGGTGGCCTTCTCCCCCGACGCGACGACCCTGGCCACCGGAGACAGTGACGGAACCGTCGCCCTCTGGGACGTGTCCGACCCCTTACGCCCCCGTTCCGGCGCCCGGTTAAGCGGCCACACGACGACGGTGGGCGGGCTCGCCTTCAGTCCGGACGGGCACACCGTGGCCTCGACCGACGCCTACGACACGCTGCTCGACGACGGCACAGGCGGCCGTGCCGTCCGGTTGTGGGCGGTGTCGGGAAGCGAGCGGACCTCCACGTTCACGACCTTGCCGGCCGAGGGGACCTTTCCGCCCGCATTCAGTCCGGACAGCCGCATTGTGGCCGCTGGCGGCGAACCCACGACCCTATGGCGGGTGGATGGCACAGGCGCACCTCGTCTCCTGTCGACTGTGGAGACGGTCAACCCCGGCGGTCAGGCTGCGGCCTTCGGCACCGACGGGCGCACCCTGTTCTCCGGTATGCCCCTGAAGGCATGGGACATGACCGACCCGACTCACCCACGGCTGCTGACCCGGGGGGCGGCCCGCAAGGTCGGAGCGAAGAGTCTGGCCGTCAATCCCGTCCTTCCGTTGGCTGCAGCACGGAGCAGCCCTGGCGACCGGGCACAGGTGTGGGACATTGGTGACACCACGCGGCCCACCCTGCTCGGCACACTCGACAGTCCGGGCAACGGTCACCAGAATCTCGCCTTCAGCCCGGACGGTACGCTGCTGGCGGCACCGACCCAGACGGGCGGCATACGGCTCTGGTGGGTCGCCCGGCATGCCCCGCCCAGACCCGCGGGCGACCTCCCCACGGCGAAGGGCACCCGCGCGCTGGCATTCGGCCCGCAGGGCCGCACCCTGCTCGTCGGGGACGAGACTGGAACGATCAGCACCTGGGACGTATCGCGTCCCGGACGTCCGGTGCGCCAGGGGGTTTCCACCCGGCACACCGGCGCCATCACCGGCCTCGCCTTCCATCCCGGCGGAGAACTCATGGCCACCGCCGGCCTGGACGGCCGCATCCGCCTTTGGGATGTCAGGAACCCGGCCCGTCCCGTCGAAGTGACCGCGCTGAGTGACGGCGGCCTGTACCCCCACGCGACCGTGGGCTTCAGCCCGGACGGGCGCCTGCTAGCGGTCAGCGACAGCGCAGGCACGCGGCTGTGGACGGTGGACCGGACCGGCATCCTGCAGCAATTGTGCGCCGAGTCCCCACGAATCACCCCCGACCAGTGGGCCCAGTACCTCCCGGACCGGCCCTACGACCCACCCTGCTCCTGACGCACGAGACGGAGGACACCGTGGCAAACGGCTTTCAGCGCACCATCCCGCTCACCGCGTTCCTGACGATCCTTCTGATGACCGGCGCGTGCGACGCCCCGAACCCTGCTCCCCCAATCACGCCGTCGTCCCAGCAGCCGACTTCCTCCGCCTCTGACTCCCCGCCTGACTCCCCGCCGGACGCTTCCTCAGTCCTCGGACCTGCGCCGGCGGACCTGCACGACCTGAACTGGGCCGATGTCCCTATCCCGGGCGAGTTCTGCGGCGTGCCGGGCCTCGTGCGACTCGGCCCCACAGGCGAAGCCATGGCCACCTCACGGACATGGGGATCGGTGCGCGTCATTCGAACGAAGAACACCCTCTACGGCGACACCGACGGCGACCACCGCGACGAGGCCGTCGCCTTCGTCGGGTGCGACGACAACGGAGCCACGCAGAACGCAGACATCGCCGTCGGATACGTGGTGTACGCGCATGCAGGGAAGAACCTCGCCGTCCTCGGCTCGATCACCCCACGACAGAAGTCCACCGCGTACCACACGGCACTCGCAGGAGCGGAGTTCGCACCAGGCCAGATCATCGTGCACGAGAAGTGGTATCGCCCCAACGACGCGCACTGCTGCCCGAGCGGTGACGCGACCACCGTCTGGACCCGTGAGGGCAACCGGCTGACACCCGGTGTCCCCCGCATCACCTCGTGACGGGGCACCTCGCGACGGGAGCAGCGGGCGTGCAGACTTCCGGGCCCATCTGCGCGTCGCGCGTGGCGGGGGTGCTCAGCGGCTCCTCCTCGCCCAGCAAGGCGTACACCTGCCGCTGGACGACCTCGCAGAACGCCGCGGCGTCGTTCTGCGCGGCCATACGGGAGGTGATGAAGAACGACACGACATCGACGCCAGGTGGAGGATTCAGGACGAACTGCGCCAGCAGGGCGGACTTTCCCTCCCACCGGGGCCACCCAGCGCCAGTAGCCGACGCCGAGACCTTCCGTGGGGACATCGTGCGCGCAGAAGGCGGCCAGCTGGGCGAGTTCACTCTCACGCCCCTGGAAGTCGGCGGCGGCGTAGTCCTGTTCCACCTTCAGGAGATAGCCGGAGACGGCGATGCACCGTGCGACACCTGCACGCGGCTGTCAATCATCACGCCGCTGTTGGCGAAGGCACCGGCTCCCTCGGCGAAGGATCCGCCCGACTTGCGCACCGCGGCGCGGCTGCGGAAGAACATCGGATGCGCCGCTATTCCTGCCGCCGGTAACCGGTGTTCGCGCTGCCGCCGTCCGCCCGCGCGTCACCGGTCTCCCCGACCGCGACCGCACCGGCGGACGAGGAGGCGACCACACCCGTGTCGGCGCCCCCGCCACCAGTGGTCGTGGCACGCCCGGTCCTGGACACCTGTACGGACGTGCTTCTGGACGGGCTCAGCAGCGCCCAGACACCGACCCCCAGGGCGGCCACGCCGACCACCGCGGAGACCACCCCGGCCACCTGGTTCGCCCGGTCCCACTCAGCAGCGACAGCGCACCAGCGAGGACCGCCAGGACCATCACCGTCGTGACCAGGACGGCGCGCCGGTCACCCCCCACAGCCACCCCTCCATCCCCCACGCCTCGTCGAGCGGGCGGAACCGCACCGAGCATCGGTAGGCCCCGCCACATGCCGATCCCCACCATACGGCCAGGCCCACGTCGCCGTGGGGGAAAGCCCTGGGGAGCCCTGGGGGCAATGGCACCCCGGACAACGTGTCCGTACGGCCCGCCACAAGGCCGAAAGCGTCGGCCGATATGAGGAACCCCCTGGGACTTTTCTGGGACTTCCGGCTGCGTCAAGGGGCACGAGCGTGAAACACGCGAATGACGAATAGCGTAGGTCATCGGCTCGCGCGTCCATCGCTGCACGTCAAAACGCTGACTGGTCTCTTCCGGGGCAAGTGACCATCAGGAACCAGCAGCTCCTCGCAGAGCGTCGCCCGCCCTCGGCGCCCCTTCGATATACGCCACCCGATAGGTCCTCCTGACCTGCCCGACAACCCGCCTGACACCTCATCAGGACGAGCGTCAAATGAGCGTCACGGCCGCCCAGCTCGGACTTCTCAAGGCGGGCCACTGCTCAGCCCGCGGGCACGCCGAGAGCGCACTTCTCCGCCGCCTCGGATAGTGCCCCGTCCCGTGGCAGACGATCAAGGTGTGGGGGCACGTGGGCACGTGCCCGGGGCAGACACCGTCGTGCGCCGAGATGGTCGGCGATCGCCGACCAGGCGACATCGTCGCGGATAGGCAAGGACTCACGTGGTGGGGCGGGAGTGCACGCTGACGGCATAACCGCAGCCTTGGTAGTAGGGGTCGCCGCTCCAGGTGGCGTAGCGCTGCCGCAGGGTCAGTCCGGACTGGGCGCACCAGTGGTCGAACTCTGCAAGGGTCACCGATGGTTCGGGCAGCGGCAGGTGTGCCGCGTCCAGTCCCATGCCCGTGACCAGCAGACCGCCGGGGCGCAGTGCGGCGGCCAGCTGCCGGACGACAGCTGGTTCGGTACCGGGGGCCAGCAGAGGGATGACGTTTCCGGCGGCCAGCGCCAGGTCGAAGCCCGGATTCAAGCCGAGGGCATCCAGACGGGCCAGGTCGCCGAGGAGCCACTCCTGCGTGGGCGCGTCGCGGCGGGCAACAGCGAGCATCGAGGGGTCAACATCCACGCCGGTGCAGTAGTGGCCCAGCTCGGCGAGCCGGATCGCGATCCTGCCAGTGCCGCAGCCAGCGTCGAGTATCCGGGCGGCTGGCTTCAGCAGCGCGGCACAGAAGGCGGCCTCGCCGTGGATGTCTTGGCCCGATTCGGCGAGCCGCGCGAAACGCTGAGCGTACTCCTCTCCGGCTTGTCCGCCGGTCAGTTCCGCCCAACGGTCGCGTTGCCCGGTCATGTTCAGCGTGCCTTCCGGTCAGCCTCGCCCAGCAGGAGCGAGGACAGTGCCATCGCCCTATTCCGCTCGTCGGTCCAGACCTCGCGGCCTGCTACGACGGTACACAGGGCGAGGCTCGCACAGGAGTCCGACCATGCGCTACCTCTGCACCCGTACCTGGCCACCCGGCTGCCGTCGTCAGGCACCCAGTGACGTGAAAGCGTGACGGTCAGGTGGTGCGGCGCAGGTATCCCCTCCCGCCAGGTGGGTGTTGGCCCTCCCACACCAACACGATCGGACCGCTGGAGTTCCATCTCTCCGCCGCACCGACCGACCGAACGGAGCGCGCCGCGCCGCACCGGGCAGCGGCGCAGTCGCCTTGCTTCTCGACTGAGTTGCCCGCCGGTACAGCGGTGCCGCTCAAGGGTGAGGACGGCTTTGGCGATTGACGTCATGCGGTTCGGGCTGCAGCGGGCGTGACGGAAGATCCGCCAGGATTTGAGCCGTGCCACGCCGCGTTCGAGCGGTGCCCGTGCCGCGGATAGTGCGCGGTTGACGGTTTGCTGGGTGGGCGTGAGGCCACGGCCTGGTGGGCGTCGGAGGGGTGTCGTCACCCATGGGCCGGCGCCCATGTAGGCGCGGTCGGCCAGGATCGGGACGCCTTGGCGTTCGCAGCTCCGGATGACCCCGTGAGTACGGGCTGCGGTCAGGTCGTGAGCGCGGCCGGCAGAGCGGGCGAGAGCCACAGCACCTCCCCGCGGATCGGTCACCACCTGCACATTCACCCGTGCCGACGGTGCTTGTGGGAGTAGTCGGCCTGTCTGTCACCGACCCGGTCGCACTCCTGCCGCGAGCTCGCGTATGTCCCTGTCCGTTGCCATGCGCTCCCTCTCCGTCTACCTCGGCCTGTTGACAGACGAGCGTACGGGGAGCGGAATCGGACTGATCGACAAGGTCTCGCCGGGTGGCTGCTGCACGGGCGCCCCACGGCCCCTGCCGCCACACCTCAGTTCATCCGGGACGTGCGGGAAGGGCGATGTCATCGCCGTCGATATGCCGCCGGCCGTCGTGCGCGTCCCCCGCACCGACGCCAAGCGGAGTAGCGGGACGGCTGGTGCGCAGCGCGTATGACGCTAGGTAACCGATCAAGGGATATGACACATCTGACCCGAGCCTCCCGGCAGCGGGAGGGCTTGCCCAAGGCCGCCTGGGCAAGCCCTCGTTGTCGGTGGTGGCTGCGCGGCTGGAGGGCATGGACAGCGACGATCAGCAGCTGCTGCGCGGCAGGATCTACGGAGCCGACCCCGAGCACCCGGGCCCGAAGCCGGGGTGGCGCTACACCGAACTGGTGGGTGCGGTGGCCGATCGTCGTGGACCGGGCACGCGAGATCATCCAGGGCTACGAGGGCGGCGTCATGCTGCGGCAGGTGATGTACCGGCTCGCCTCCGAGGGCGTGCTGACGCACACGCCGTCGATGTACCGGCACCTGTCGTCCCACCTTGCCCGGGCCCGCGGGGAGGGCCGCTTCCCGGACCTGGTCGACACCCTGCGTGAGGTGCACGTTCCGCCGACCTGGCCGGACGTGAGCGCGTTCCTCAACGAGGCGGTCAACTGGTTCGGACTCGATCGCGCCCAGGGCCAGACGCACGCGCTCTACGTTGCTGCGGAGAAGGACACCCTCCGGCAACTGCTCACCGGCTGGCTTGCCGAGTACGGCATCCCGGTCCTGGTGGTGCGCGGCTTCGGCTCCCAGTCGTAGGTCGACGTCGTCCGCGGTCGCACCACCCGCGATCCGCGCGAAGCCCACCTCGTCTACGTCGTTCTCCTGCCCGAGCCCGTCGCCGCGCTGGCCCGCGCGGTCGCCGCGAACCGCAAGGGCCACGCGACCATCGGCGCCCTGGTGCCGTCTCCATGGCTCTTCCCCGGCGGACAGCCCTGACGGCCGATCAGCACCACAGCTGACACAACGCCTCAACCAGCTCGGGATCCGGCCCAACCAGGCCCGCAGCACCGCGCTTTTCCAGCTCGCAACCGAATCCCCCGCCGCGATCCTCGCCCGGACCCTCGGCATCCACACCGACGTCGCAGTCGCCTGGCAACGTCTCTCCGCGGGCGACTGGACCGCCTAGTCCGCCGAAGTCAGCCGACGCTCCAGCAACCGAACCTCAAGGCCGGCAGAAGCCGCCGAATAGGAGATCCAGATGCGGAAGGACCAGACGCAGCTGCTCAGGGAGATCCGGGCGCACCGGTGTTCGTCTGCGGTGCGGGCAGCGCCTCGAAGCCACTACGCCGGTCAGCCCATCCTCGGGTTTCCGTCAGAACGATCTCGGCAGTTCGGTCAAGCAGAGCTTGCCTTGCGGCGTCATCGCGTGCGGCGTCCGGCATCAAGTGGTAGCGAACAATCTCCTGTTCGAGCGCGAGCCATGCCGTCCCAATAGCCACCCAACGTTCGTTGGAGTGGAAGACCTGACGAAACCCAACGAAGAACAGGGCGACGGATGCAATCAGCGACGTGATTAGGGCCGGGGCGTGCAACGCCGAGGTCAGCACAGTGGCGGCCGTACTGAGCAAGATCACCAAGTCGGTCACCTTGGTACGGATCCGGTGCCGCTTACAGGCGCGTCTATACCAATTCATATGGTTCACGGCATAAGCAAGCGCTGGGTCGGCGGCGTCTTCCCAGGGCTGTCCGCGAGCCTGGCGACCGGATGACATGCACTCAGTATCTGGCACCGACTCCAGATGGCGCCATCCTCAAGGGACAGCCAAGAGCGACTAGGCTCAATGCCCGTATGCGTGAGGTCATGTACTACAGCCTGAAAGGCCCCCTCACCTACCTCCTCGACCGCAAGGACCGCATGAGCATGGCGGTGGGCCTGGAGGTACGTGTCCCGTACTGCGATCACCGGCTGGTCGAATACGCGTGGAACGTGCCCTGGGACATGAAGAACGCCGACGGCCGCTGGAAGAGCCTGCTGCGGCTCGCCTTCTCCGACGTCCTCCCGCGGGAAACCGCGGACCGGCCCAAGAGCGGATACCCCGGCGCCCACGACCCCGCCTCCAACGCGGAGGTCATGCGCTCCGTCGACAAGGTTCTCAGCGCCCCCTCCCCCCCTTGCACGGCGTCTTCGTCCCCCAGCGTGCGGAGGCCCTCACCCAGTCGGGGTCGAAGGTCATGACGTGGCTCAACTCCAGTCACCTCCTGCTTCCCATCTCGAGTTCGCCGAGGATGAGGCGGTGCAGCTTCGCCCAAGCCCGGGCGGTGCTCCACTCGGTGAACCGGCAGTGCGCGGTCGGCCCCAACGGGCCGAAGACCGGCGGCGACTGCCGCCAGTTGCAATCCGTGGTGGCCACAAAGATGATCGCCGCGAGGACCTCGCGGTCACTGTACCGCCGCCGGCCGCCGCCCTGCGGCCGTGTTGGAGCAGGTGGGACCACCCGCTGAAACAGCTCCCACAACTCGTCCGGCACCATGCGCTCGACCATCACCACATGATGCTGAGCCGAGGCCCGATGGTTGTCACTACCGGCGGCCGTTGACATGCGGCTCCAGGGTGACGAGGCATGGCAGTTGTCGCCGAATCGGCGCGTTCCTTGTCACCGGTCACAGATTCGAGCCACAGGGCGGCGTTCTGGACTGGAAGGGGCGGGGCGGTCGGATTCGAACCGACGTCCTCCGAGATGATGTCGCGGCGCACTACCTCTGTGCTACGACCCCGCCTTGCTGGCGATCATAGTCCTCACCCACGGCGACGAACAGGCGATAACAGCTGCCGGCCTCGCCACCAGCACTCCGCCCGTCTCCCTCTCGAACCCCGCTCATGCTTCGGTGACAAGAGCATGCCGACGTGACAACTTTCGAGCCTCGGCTCAGGCCCTACGGCCTCTGCGGTTTCGGCAAATATAAGCACCAACCGGAACCGGCCGCGGACAGCAGGGCATCTCATGCTCGTGGACGACGGCTGGGCGCCAGCCATGGCTCGCCTGTCGGCGCACAGCCGTGAAACAGCCGTCCGGCGCGCAAGTCGCGCCGGAGCTACCCGGCTTCGTTCAGGTGCAAGACGATCGCGAGGACTCTCGGCCAGGGCGATGTCCTGGCCCTGCGCAGTATTTACCCGGCAGTCCCCATGGGAGGCGTCGATGAGATGGTCCGGGAGCTCCGCGGGTCTGCCGCTGCGTGCACGACGAGCAACAGCCGTGACGGCGACGGGTCGGCGTCCTGCGCCTACCGGATCCTGCATCAGGACCGGACATACGAGGATGTCGCGGACGTAACGTTCACGGTCGGCGGGAAGCTGGGCAACGCCACCCAGCCCGCGTGCGACGACACTGGCGGCCAGGAAGAGACCCTACCGGCGGACACGATGACGGCCTACGAGGTGAACGGCGTCCCACCCGAGGTGGCCATCGCGGTCGGCGACACGCCTGCGGACGCGCGGCTCGTTGTCGTCTACTCGCACAAGGAACTGCCGCCCGAGGTGCGGAAAGTGATCGAGGGATCCTGACGCCGGTGCGGGCGGCGGCACCGCCCCGCACCAGCCCGGTCTGCTGCTGCGGCGCTCGAACACGGCGAGGATCACGCTGAGGGCCGTCGCCGAGTTCCGATCTTGCAAGCGGCTCGCGAAGTGTCCAGCGCGTTCAGCACCGGTTCGTACTGCTCCAGCCGGGCCACCCACCGGCGGTCCGCCGAGGCCGTTGCGCAAGCAACATCGATCGGTCGGTTGGGTCTCGTTGTGGGTGCTCGCGACCTGATCGATCTCGGCGACGCTGCTGGGCGACCAGCCCCAACCCGCGCCGGGCGATGCCCGGTCGGGCGGGGTCGACCAGCCGTCCTCGAAGATCGGCTCGGCGGCGCCCGGCGGAATCCCCCGGGCCGCTGTCCGCGACCCGCAGCAGCACCTGGTCGACAGCCTCGACCAGCGAGAGCTCGACCTCGCGCCTGCCCGCCGGGGGCGGTCCGCCGGCCGCGGCGTCGATCGCGTTGTCCAGCAGGTTGCCGACGATGGTCAGCAGCCGGCGCAGATGCGGCGGGTCCTCACCGAGCGCGGAGTCGTCGCTGAGCACCACCTGTACGCCGCGTTCCGCGGCCACCGTGGTCTTGGCGACGATCAAGCCCCACGAGCAGCGCGCTGCCTATCCGTTCGCGTACGGACTCGGCCAGCGCCTCGTCGGCGCCGGCCGACTCGACGGCGTACTCGAAGGCGGCCTCGTGGTCGCCGATGTCCAGCAGCCCGGCCACGGTGTGCATACGGTTGGTGAACTCGTGCTGCTGGGCGCGCAGGCGTCGGTCAGCCCGCGCACCGAGTCCAGTTCGCGCAGCAGCCCGATCAGCTCGGTGCGGTCGCGGACGGTGACCACCGCGCCCAGTTCACGGCCGTGCAGGGTCACCGGCATCCGGTTGACCACCAGGCAGTGGTCGTCGGTCAGCACGCTGAGGTTCGTGCCGGTCAGCGTGCCGTCCAGGGCGCGGCGCAGCCGCCCGTCGGGCAGCACGGCGTCAAGCCTGCTGCCGAGCACCGTGCCGACGCGGAGCAGATTGCGGGCCTCGTCGTTGACGACGGTGATCCGGCCGTCGGGATCGAAGGCGATCACGCCCTCCCGGATGCCCGGTCGAGGGCCTGATCGAAGTATCGAGCCGGTCAGCCGGAGGCCATTTCGTGTCGATGGAGCGGTCAACAGGGCGCCAAGCAGTCGCCTCTGCCCGGCATGGTCTGCTTAGGCTCAGCTTGGCGCCGGTCCCTCGAACCGACACAGAAGCAAAAGCGGTGGGCCGTTCACCTGCACGAAGCCTTCTCACCCGCAAGCACGGTCACGCCTCTTACGACCGACTCCGGCATGCGAATCTCACTGAAGGCAGCAAGGATGAGCGATTACCGTAGCGGGTCTCCTTCGCACAAGGACCCTGCGGGCGGACAGCCCGGGATGACCCGAGCGGAGATGCGCAGGACCGCCCGGACGGCGAACCGGCGCTCGTCGCGCAGGACGACGGCGAGACACGGACCGGACGGGCGACCGGCCGCTTCTTCCTGGCGCGGGACGTCCGGGAAGCGGCGGCTGATCGACTATCCGCGGGCCGGCAGACGCGGTCCGCGGCGCTGGCTGCCGTCCTGGAAGCAGGTGTTGACCGTCCTCATGCTGCTCTTCGGCGGCACGGTCGGCGCGGTTGGCTTCGCCTACGCGACGGTGTCCGTTCCGAGCGTCAACCCGAACACCCAGCTCCAGAACAACGTGTTCTACTGGTCGGACGGTTCGCAGATGGCCAGCGTGGGCCAGGTGAACCGGCAGAACGTGAGCCTGTCGCAGGTTCCGTCCGATGTGCGGTGGGACTTCCTCGCGGCGGAGAACGCGTCCTTCTACACCGATCCGGGCGTCGACCCCCAGGGCATCCTCCGGGCGCTGTACCACATGGCGGAGGGCGGCCAGGTGCAGTCCGGGTCGACCATCACGCAGCAGTTCGTGAAGAACACCTACCTCAGCCAGGACCAGACCCTGTCGCGCAAGTTCAAGGAGATCATGATCTCTTTGAAGATCGGAGCGAAGCTCAGCAAGCAGCAGATCCTCCAGGGCTATCTGAACAGCAACTACTACGGTCGCGGGGCCTACGGCATCGAGGCCGCCGCCCAGGCGTACTACCACCTTCCGGTGGAGAGGCTGAACGTCAGCCAGGGAGCGTTCCTGGCGGCCACGGTGAACGAGCCGAGCGTGATGATGAACGCCGACGACCCGCAGGCCCGCCCCCAGGCCACCGCCCGCTGGAAGTACGTGCTGAACCGGATGGCCGCCATCGGGAAGTTGAGCCCCTCACAGGAACAGCGGTATCTGCGGGCCGGCTTCCCGGTGCCGAAACCGATGACCCACTCCGGCTCGCTGAGCGGGCAGGTCGGCTACCTCGTCCAGATCGCGCAGCAGTACGTCGAGCAGCACTCGTCCCTCACCGACCAGCAGCTGAACCAGGGCGGCTACCAGATCCACACCACGTTCGACAGGCACCAGGTCGCCGAACTGAGCGCCTCGGTGGCCAGGATGCGGGGGCGGCACCTGGACCCGCGGCACCGGCCGGCGGACCGGAACGTGCAGGTCGGTGCCGCCTCCGTCGACCCGGCCACCGGAGCGATCGTGGCCCTGTACGGCGGCGACGGCTGGAACAAGGGCCACTACACGGACAACGCCAACAGTTCCGGCGTGCCGGTCGGTTCCACCTTCAAGCCCTTCGATCTCGCCGCCGCCCTGGACCGCGGCGCGGTCCTCTCCCCCGGGCAGCCGCCGTCGCCGATCACGCCGGAGAGCAGGTTCGACGGCGACAACGGCATCAAGATCAAGAACCAGCAGGGACAGTACCTCCCGGACGGCAGCGACCCCACCGGGCTGCTCCATCAGCAGAACGACGTCTCCACCAAGTGGGGTTACATCACCCTGCGCAAGGCAATGGAGCAGTCGGTCAACACCCCGTACGTCCAGCTGGGCGAGTACGTCGGGTACGACACCGTGGAGAACGAGGCGCTGGCGGCCGGCCTGCTGCGCAGCAGCCTCCAGTACGACACCGCCGGCTTCTACATCGGCACCTCCACCCCGTCGGCCATCCGCATGGCCGACGCCTATGGCACCTTCGCCGCGGAAGGGGTCCACCACGAGCCCTACTCGGTCACCAAGGTCCTCGACGGCGGGCGGCAACTCCCGGGGTTCACCCCGCCCGCCGGTACCCGGGCCATGCCCGCCTCGACCGCCGACACCGTCACAAGCGTGCTGCGGGACGTGATCGAGCACGGCACCGGCACCAACGCCTTGGCCCTCGGACGGCCCGCCGCAGGCAAGACCGGCACCACGGACGACTACAAGTCCGCCTGGTTCATCGGCTACACCCCGCAGTTGTCCACGGCGGTCACCATGTTCAAGGAAGGCTCCGGCAACTCGGGCCTGCGGTCCATGTCCGGAGTCGGCGGCTACAGCAAGGTCTTCGGCGCGGACATGCCCACCCAGGTGTGGCTCGGCTACATGTCCGCCGCCCTCCAGGGCCAGCCCGTGAAGTCCTTCCCCCCGGCACCGCCACTCGGCAAGGGAGCCAACGAGAACGGCGCTCCGTCCGCCACCCCCTCGGCATCCCCGACCGAGTCGCCCTCGAGCACCCCCTCACCAACCACACCGGCACCGTCCCCCTCCACCACGCCGTGCAGCGACATCCCGGGCGGGTGCGCCTCCCCCACCGCTCCCACACCCTCCCCCTCGCCGACCAGTCCCGGCCTGACAGGAGGTCTCCTCGGCCCGGGAGGCGGCAAGCAAGGGAACGGTGGCGGGTCATCACCACACCGATGACCTGGGCTCCGGCTCCGGCCCCGCCAGAACGGTCTCAGGATGAGGTGCGCAGGCGGCGGAGCTGCCCGTGGTGGTGATGCTCGCCGTGTGCAGCGTCGCCGCGCTGTGCCAGCGCGGGCCGCGCACGGGTTCCCGGCAGCGAGCCTGGGCACTGGCCGCCGGCGTCGCCGCCGTGCTCGTCCTCCCCACGGCCTGGGCGGTGTCCAGCACCGACCCGCTCTACGCAGGGGCCGCCACCTCCCCACTGGCCGGCCCGGTCGGCGGCAACTACGCCGACTGCACGGCCACGAGCCCACCTTCAGCACCGGGCTTTCCACACCGGGCGCCCGCGACAAGGCCCTGCTCGCCTACCTGACGGCCCATCGGAGCGGCGAGAAGTACCTGCTGGCCACCCAGGCCGCGTACACCGCCGAACCGTTGCTGCGGGCCGCCTCCGATCCGCTGCTGGTCATGGGCGGTTTCACCGGGCTGACACCCTTCCCGAGCGCGGCGCGGCTGAGCACGCTGGTGGGCGAGCACCAGGTCCGCTACGTAATGCTGACGACCCAGCGTCCGAGCACCCCGGCGACCGCCTGGGTCAAGGGCCACTGCTCACGCGTGTCCCCACGCGCGTACGAAGAGCGTCGGACGGATGGGAGTTTCACCCTCTACGACTGCCGTCCGACGGCCGGCTGACCGGCGCGGTGTTCACGCCGGGAATACCTGCGCAGGAGCAGTCGTCTGGCCGGGCGTTCCAGACCCTCGTACAAGGCCCAGGACAACCCCAGCGCCACGGCGAACGCGACGACGGTGGTGGTCAGCGCCGGCAGCACGCCGAAGTGCGGAGAGGTGCCGAGCAGGTTGGTGCCGATCCGCAGCACCAGGAGATGGATCATGTAGAAGGCGAAGGAGAGTTCGCCCAGCCGCACCAGCCTTCGGTGCCGCCACATCGAGGGGAGGCCGCGTAGATCGGCGACGGCCGCAGCCGGGATGAGCAGGGCGAAACCGATGAGGGTGCAGGTGGTGGCCGGGTAGCCGGCGGGGACGTGGGGGACGAGGAAGTAACCGATGATCGCCAGAGCGAGTGAGGCCTGCGGGCTGGGCCCGCGCCACTGGCCGAGACCGACGATGCGGGCGACAGCGGCACCGAGGACGAACTCGGGGAGGCGGGCCGCAGGGAAGGAGTAGAGCGGCTGGCCCAGCCAGTGGTGCGCGTCCGACCAGGCCAGCACCAGCACCGCCAGCACCGACAGACCGGCCAGGACGGCCGATCCCCGGGCTCCCAGGCGGCGCAGCCAGAGAGCCAGCAGCGGAAAGGCGGCATAGAAAAATGCCTCGCAGGCAAGCGACCAGCTGACGGGATCCAGCGTCTGCCACCAGGGGCGCCACCAGGAATGCAGCAGCAGCACATTGGCCAGGGCCTGATACAGGGTGGGCTTCGCCTGGTGGGCGAGGGTGAGCCCCATGAGCAGCGCGATCGCGGCGGTGACGAGGTGGACCGGATAGATCCGGGCGATACGCCGCCACCAGAACGCCGGTGCTCGGTCGCCCGGCCGTGCGGACCACATCAGGACGAAGCCGGAGAGGATGAAGAAGAACGACACCCCGGTGGCCCCGGCCCCGAACCCCCACGTCGCGATGTGCCCGCCGGTACCCCCGAAGTATCCGAAGTTGCGCACATGCAGCCCGAAGACCAGCAACGCCGCCATCCATCGCAGTCCCGTGAGTGACGGCAGTGAAGGCGCCGGAGTTGTGGAAGCGGCGGTTGTGGAAGCGGCCTCGACTGCGGTCGCTGTGGCGGGCAGCGTCCGGGTTGACCCGGCCGCCGCCGCCATCACGTCACCTGCCGAGTGTTGTGCGTGTGCGGCATGCGCGTGAGCCTTGCCCGATCGTCGCCTTTCATTCCGGGCTCGTGGGGAGCATCACATCGGTGTGGGCCGTCCGCTCGACCTGTTCGGCAAGGGCCATTCCTTGATCATTGTTGACAGGACGAATGTGTTGGCCCGGCAGTCGCGAGGGCTAGCCTCGCCAGGTCCGCACCCCCTGTACCCACCCCCCACCTGAGGTGGCGGACGCCCAAGTCCCCTTTGGCACTCAAGGAAGGACTCTGATGGCACGCACCATCAGACGGTGGCTACTCGCGGGGGTGGGAACCCTCAGCCTCGCGGCGGCGGGCGCCGTCCCCGCGACGAGCGCGGCCCACCAGGCCGCCTATCCGCGCGTACGGCCTACCGTGGCCGACTACACACAGGTGACCACCAGCCAGACCCCACCCACCCAGTCGCAGTGCGCCTCAGCAGGACGCCGCTGCTTCACCCCGCAGGCCATCCAGGCCGCCTACAACGTGGGCCCGCTGCACTCAGCCGGGGACGACGGACGCGGTCAGACGATCGCCGTCGTCGACTCCTACGGCAGCGACACCATGGCCCACGACCTGCATGTCTTCGACCGTGCATTCGGCATCGCGCCCATGTGCGGGGAAGAGGGCGTCAGCTGTGCGTCCGGCATGCCGACCTTCAGCGAGCTTCATCTTCAGGGCTCGCCCGCCACCAAAGCGCCACCGTCCACGAGCAGCGGCCCCGGGCAGGAGGACAAGAGCGCGTGGGCACTGGAGGTGGCTCTTGACGTCGAGACCGCCCATGCCATGGCGCCCGGCGCCAACATCCTGCTGGTGACCACCCCCACCGCCGAGACCCTCGGGGTACAGGGCTTCCCTCAGATGATGGCCGCCGAGCAGTACGTCGTCGCGCATCACCTCGCCACCGTCATCTCCCAGTCGTTCGCCTCCGCGGAGGGCGCCTTCGGCAGCGCCCAGTCGCTGGAGAAACTGCGCTACGCCTTCAAGTCGGCGGCACAGGACGGCGTCACCGTTCTCGGCTCGTCGGGTGACGACGGAAGCGCCGGCTCGGCCAAGACACCGGTGGGCCAGGGCGGGTCGACGCTCTCCGGTCCCGCTGTCGAGTGGCCGGCATCCGACCCGCTGGTCACCGGAGTGGGCGGCACAAACCTGTGCACCGACCCGGGCGCCACCAGCGGCAGGGTCGTCGACAGCGCCTCCCCGCCGGGGGCTTGCCAGAACGCCCCCGGCCAGTCGGAGACCGGCTGGACCGGTTCCGGCGGCGGCTACAGCGGCGTCTTCGCCAAGCCGGACTACCAGTCGGGCACGCTGCCGGCCGGCAGCACGGCCATCGGCGCCATGCGCGGCGTTCCGGACATCTCCCTGCAGGCGAGTCCGTCGACGGGAGCACTGGTGTACCTGTCCCTCCCGCCCGACGGCCAGAGCGGGCTGAAGTGCGGCAGCACACCGTGCAGCACGGGATGGTACGACATCGGCGGCACCTCACTGGCGTGTCCTCAGTGGGCGGGCCTGGTCTCCATCGCCGCCCAGCTCAACCACGGTGGACTCGGACGGATCAACCCGGCTCTGTACAAGCTCGCGTCCGACCCGGCCACCTACGCGGCCGACTTCAACGACGTCACCGTGGGCAACAACACCGCCGAGACGTCGGTCCCGGGCTATGCGGCCGGCACAGGATGGGACCCCGTCACCGGACTGGGGACGCCGAACGCGGCGAAGCTCCTGCCCGACCTCGTCAGCGCCGTGCACGGCGGCTGACCTTCCGGGCCACAGCCGGGCAGGTGGTGGGCCTGGACTCCGCGCCCATCAACGCCGCTCCGGCCCGCCCGAGGGCGACCGGATACAGTGCGCGAGACGGCATCCTGGTCAGGGAGGGGAAGCGTGACCGACACCAGCGACACCCGGCCCGCCGACAGCGAAGCGCAAGCTCCGCGGCAGAGCCGACTGCACCGCCTGATGCGCTACCTCCCCCTGATCGCCCCCGTCCTGCTGTGGGCCGTGCCCTGCTGGGTGCTCCTGCACACCGGCCAGCACTGGCCGCTGCCCGTCACGCTGGTCGGCACCGCCCTGTTCGCCCTCGGCCTCGTCGGTATGCCGCTCGCGATGGTGCGCGGCCACGGCCGTCGGCAGCAGGACCGGGCGGCGATCGTCGGTGACACCCTGCTGGGCAGCAGCTGGGTTCTGTTCACCTGGTCCATTCTGCTCGGCGTCCTCTTGCGGCTCGCCCTGACCGTGGCCGGCGTCGGCGAGAGTCAGGACCGGGCCCGAATCGTCACTTGGGCCGTCCTCGGCATATCCGCCGCACTACTCGCCTGGGGGTACACCGAAGCCCGCCGCGTGCCGCGCGTGCGCCGACTCGACGTGCAACTCCCGCGGCTGGGTGCCGGGTTGGACGGCATCCGCGTCGTCCTCATCACCGACACCCACTACGGCCCGCTCGATCGCACTCGCTGGTCGGCGCGGGTATGCGAGACGGTGAACACTCTGGAAGCCGACCTGGTCTGCCACACCGGCGACATCGCGGACGGCACGGCCGAACGCCGCCGCGCCCAGGCCGTCCCACTCGGTATCGTGCGGGCCACCCGGGCCCGTGTCTACGTCACCGGCAACCACGAGTACTACAGCGAGGCCCAGGGCTGGGTCGACCTGATGGGCGAGCTGGGCTGGGAGCCGCTGCGCAACCGCCACCTGCTGTTCGAACGCGGAGGCGACACCCTCGTGGTCGCAGGCGTGGATGACGTCACCGCCGAGTCCTCCGGCCTGGCAGGCCACCGCGCCCACCTCGCCGGAGCCTTGAACGGCGCCGATCCCGACCTACCCGTTCTGCTCCTGGCACACCAGCCCAAGTTCGTCGACCGGGCGGCAGCCGACGGCATCGACCTCCAGCTCTCCGGCCACACCCACGGCGGCCAGATCTGGCCCTTCCACCACCTGGTCCGCATCGACCAGCCCGCCCTCGCCGGCCTCAGCCACCACGGCACCCGCACCCTCCTCTACACCAGCCGCGGCACCGGCTTCTGGGGCCCGCCGTTCCGCGTCTTCGCCCCCAGCGAGATCACCCTGCTCGTGCTCCGCTCCCCGCACCTGCCCACCCAGCCGTAGCACTGGGAGCCAGTACATCCGCTTGGAGCAGTCCACGGGCCGAGGGGGGCGGCGTCGGCAGATGACCAGGCCCGTCTCGCCGAGGACAAGATCCGGACCATTCCCGGGCCGACGGCTCCAATGAGCCATACCTGGCCACGTTTGCGCAGGTCAGCGACGCGTGACGCCTGTACCACCAGCAGACGAAGAATCTGCTGGGCCGAACGCGCACGACGCCCGGGCGCAGCGCCTTGCCCGTGTCCACGGCGGCTGAGCGGCAAGGCCGCGCTCGGTCTCTCAGCCCACTCACCTACCACGCAACGACTCTGAGCCGATCAACCCCAGATGCCCGAGTTCAACGGGGCGTAGTCAGCACCAAGTCAGGGACAGGTGAAGACGGGTGAGGCCTTGGACTTTGAGTCAGCACCAAACCAGCACGGGAGTCAGCACCGCACCATCAAATCACCCTGAACTACGCGTCCGGACGGCACTCGTTTCGACCGCCATTGAGCCCCTGAACCGCCTCTCCATGAGTCGGCATGGTGGCCATACGCATAGCCAATCCTCGAACTATGTTGCCCCGCCACATGTGCGCCTGACCTGCGGATTCCTACGGTATGGCGACACGAAAACGTCCCCGCCAACCGCATGGAAGTGGTGCCGATGTCCACCCCCGCGACCGCTCCCCCACCCCCCGCCAGCCTCAAACGCATCGTCACCGCCAGCCTCATCGGCACCACCATCGAGTGGTACGACTTCTTCCTCTACGGCTCCGCCGCCGCGCTCGTGTTCAACAAGCTGTTCTTCCCGGACTCCGACCCGCTCGTCGGCACACTGCTGTCGTTCCTGACATATGCGGTCGGGTTCGCCGCCCGGCCGCTCGGTGCGCTGGTGTTCGGGCACTACGGCGACCGGCTCGGGCGCAAGAAGCTGCTGGTGCTGAGTCTGCTGCTGATGGGCGGGGCGACCTTCGCGATCGGGCTGCTGCCGACGCACGCCACCATCGGGACGGCCGCGCCGGTCCTGCTCACCGTGCTCCGGCTGGTGCAGGGGTTCGCGCTCGGCGGCGAGTGGGGCGGTGCCGTGCTGCTGGTGTCGGAGCACGGGGACGCACGGCGGCGCGGGTTCTGGGCCTCGTGGCCGCAGACCGGTGCGCCGGCGGGGCAACTCCTCGCCACCGGTGTGCTGTCCCTGCTGACCGCCGTCCTGTCGGACGCCGCGTTCGGCAGCTGGGGCTGGCGGATACCGTTCCTGCTCTCCGGGGTGCTGGTGATCGTCGGTTTGTGGATTCGTCTGTCTGTCGATGAATCGCCGGTCTTCAAGCAGGCGTTGGCGCAGGCCGAGGCCCGCAAGGCGGACCGGACCGCGACTGCCGAGAAGCTGCCGCTGGTCGCCGTGCTGCGGCATCACTGGCGTGACGTCCTGATCGCGATGGGCGCGCGCATGGCGGAGAACATCAGCTACTACGTCATCACCGCGTTCATCCTCGTCTACGCCACCACCTCGGTCGGCCTCTCCAAGCAGACCGCGCTCAACGCCGTGCTGATCGCCTCGGCCGTGCACTTCGCCGCCATCCCGGCGTGGGGCGCGCTCTCCGACCGGATCGGCCGCCGTCCCGTGTACTTGATGGGTGCTGTCGGGGTGGGGCTGTGGATGTTCCCGTTCTTCTCGCTGATCGACACCGGCGGCTTCGGCAACCTGATCCTCGCTGTCACGGTGGGGCTGGTGCTGCACGGGGCGATGTACGCGCCCCAGGCCGCGTTCTTCTCCGAGATGTTCGCGACGCGGATGCGCTACTCCGGCGCGTCCATCGGCGCCCAGTTCGCCTCGGTCGCGGCGGGCGCGCCCGCGCCGCTGATCGCCACCGCGCTGCTGTCCGACTACGGCAGCTCCACGCCGATCGCCCTGTACGTCATCGGCGCCGCCGTCCTCACGGTCGTCGCGGTGGCGGCGGCCAAGGAGACCCGCCACCGGGATCTGGCCGACGTCGTCCCTCCCGCCGACGCGGACCGGACCACGGCACCGGCGGCGGACGCCCGGACCCCCTGACATGTCCCGGCACCGGCCCCCGTGCGTGCGTCCCCGCGCGCGGGGGCCCGCCTATGGGGGTCAGTGCTGTGCCGACAACCGGTGCAGTCGCAGGGCGAGTTGGATCTCCAGGGCGCGGGCAGGGCTCTGCCAGTCGTCGCCGAGGAGGCGGCCGACACGCTCCAGGCGCTGGGCGACCGTGTTCACATGGACGTGCAGTTCGTCCTTGGTGCGGGCGGGGCTCATGCCGCAGGCGAAGTACGCGTCGAGGGTGCGCAGCAGTTCGGTGCCGCGTCGTCGGTCGTACGCGACGACCTGGCCGATGGTGCGGTCGACGAAGCCGGGGATGTCCCGGTCACCGGCCAGGAGCAGCCCCAGGAAACCAAAATCCTCGGCGGCGGCGCCGTCCCCGGAGCGGCCGAGGAGCCGCAGGGCGTCGAGGCAGCGCCGGGCCTCGGCGTAGGCCGTGGCCACGGCGTCGGGACGGGTGGCGAGGTTCTCCGCGGGTGCGGAGGCGCCGACGGTGACCGGTGCGTGGACCGCTGTGCCCAGGTGCCGGGCGGCGCGACGGGCCAGTTCGGTGGCGGTGTCGCCGGATCCGAGGGGCAGCAGCAGGACGGTGCCGCCGTCGCGTGCGGCGGCGAGGCCGTGCCGGGTCGCGGCGAGGTGGGACGCGGCGGCGGCGAGGCGTCTGCGGGCGTCCGCCTCCTGGTCGGCGCCGGGCGCGTCGCCCTCCAGGCGCGCGGCCAGTACGACGTGGACGGCGTCGAGGTCGGCGTGGAGGCGGGCCGCGCGCTCCCGCAGCAGGCGCGGGTCGCGGTCACGGGCGTCGAGCAGGTCGTCCAGGAGTTCGCCGCGGACGCGTTGTTCGGCCTCGGCGGCGGACCGGCGGGCCAGGAGCAGCAGGGAGGTGACCATGGCGGCACGCTCCAGGGTGCGCTGGTCGACGGGGTCGAGCCCGGGGTGGCCGCGCAGCACGAGTGCGCCGAGCAGTTCTCCGCCGGCGGTGACGGCGGCGATCCAGTCGTCCTCGTGCCGCACGGCGTGGCCCTCCGCGCGGGACGCCTCCAGGGCCTCGGCCGGCGCCGCAGTGGCCTCGGCGAACTCGACCGTGCCGTCGAGGACCTCGGAGACGGCGGCGGCCACGTCGTGGACCCCGCCGCCGCGCAGGACGAGCTCGGCGAGCCGGTCGTGCACGTCGGAGGCGCGTTCGATGACGCCGCTGCGGTCCTGGATGATCTCGTTGGCCCGCTCCAGGCCGGCGAGGGCCGACCGGGTCTCGGCGAGCAGGTTGGCGGTGTCGATGGCGGCCGCGGCGAGGGCGGCGAAGGAGCCCAGCAGGGCGATCTGCTCCCGCTCGAAGACCCGGGCGCGGCGGTCCGCGGCGAACAGCACGCCGATGACGTGGTGTCCGAGTGTCAGCGGCACGCCGAGGATGGCCACGAGCCCCTCGTCCCGCACGCCGGCGTCGATGGTGCGGGTGTGCTGGAAGCGGTCGTCCTTGAAGTAGTCGTCGGTGACATAGGGGCGTGCGGTCTGTGCGACCAGGCCGCCGAGCCCCTCCCCCATGCCGAGCCGCAGTTGCTGGAACCGGGCTGCGACCGAGCCCTCGGTGACCCGCATGTAGGTGTCGCCCCTCGCCGGGTCGTTCAGGCTGAGGTAGGCGACGTCCGTGCCCAGCAGCGACCTGGCGCGCTGCACGATCGCCTGGAGTACGGCGTCCAGGTCGCGCAGCCCGGCGAGGTCGTGGGCGGTCTCGAACAGTGCGGACAGCTCGGCCTCGCGGCGGCGCCGTCCCTCCAGCTCCGAACGCACGCGCAGGGCGAGCGGCTTGGCCCGCTGGAGGGCGGCGATCCACTCCGCCGGGCGCCCTTCGGCGCGCGCGAGCAGCACCGGCTGCTCGTAGGCGTCGGCGGACGCGCCCCGGGCCAGGAGCTCGAGATAGGGCGTCTCGGCCCCGGCCGGTGGCGGTTCGGCGATGCCGGCGGAGCGCTCGGCTGACTGCACGTGATCGCTGGACATGCTCACAGGATTCACCATGACCGGGCCGTCCCGTCAGCCCTGTGGACAACTCCCGACGGACGCACAGGGCCGCTCAGTGGGCGGTCCAGCCGCCGTCGAGCACGAGCGAGGTACCGGTCATGAAGGACGCCTGCGGACCGCACAGGTACGCCACGGCCTCGGCGACCTCCTCCGGTTCGATGAGCCGCTTGACGGCACTGTCCTGGAGCAGCACCTCGGACAGCACGCGCTCCTCGGGGATGCCGTGCGCCCGGGCCTGGTCGGCAAGCTGCTTCTCGACCAGTGGGGTGCGCACATAGGCGGGGTTCACACAGTTGGAGGTGACACCGTGGGGCGCGCCCTCGAGGGCGGTGGTCTTGGAGAGTCCCTCCAGCCCGTGTTTGGCGGCCACGTAGGCCGACTTGTAGGCCGAGGCGCGCAGCCCATGGACGGACGACACGTTCACGATGCGGCCCCACCCCTGTCCGTACATGTGGGGCAGGGCACCGCGGATCAGCCGGAAAGGTGCCTCCAGCATCACGGTGAGCACCGTGTGGAAGATGTCGGGCGGAAACTCCTCGATGGGGCTCACGAGCTGGAGCCCGGCGTTGTTGACGAGGACGTCGGTACCCGCGGCGGCGAGTTCGGCGGCGTCCAGGTCGGTGAGGTCCAGGACGTGCGGTTCCACGGTGCCCGCGAGGTCACTGCCCTGCCCGGCGAGCGCCTCCAGGCCCGCGGCGTCCCGGTCGACCGCTCTCACCTTCGCCCCGGCGGCCGCGAGCCGCAGCGCGCAGGCACGGCCGATGCCGCCGGCGGCGCCGGTGACGAGCGCGGTGCGGCCACCGAGATCGAGCGGGGAGGCGTGGGGTGCCGGAAGGACATGGGGCGCGGTCATGCCTCGACCCTAGGCAGCACTCCTGCCGCACCCCATGTGGTCACGCCCTACAGTTCAGCCGGATGCAGTGGGGTCGAACCATGTGGGGGCGTCCGACAGAGCCTGCTTGATCCGCAACAGCCCGAACTCGTTCAGCTCGGGCAGGGCATCGATGTCGAACCAGCCCACGTCCAGCGACTCGTCGTCGTTGACCCGCGCCTCGCCGCCGACGGCCCTGCAGCGGATGGTGATGTCCATGTACTGACAGATGTCGCCGTTGTCGTAGGTGACGGGGTCCAGTGCCTGGACGAGGACGACCCGTTCGGCGACACAGCGCACGGCCGTCTCCTCGTAGACCTCCCGCACGGCGCAGGCCGCCGGCTGCTCCCCCGGATCCGGGATGCCCCCGATCACGGACCACTTGCGGGTGTCGGCCCGGCGGTTGAGCAGCACTCTGCCCTCGTCGTCGAAGACCAGGGCGGTGACTCCGGGGAGCCAGAGCAGCTGATGACCGGCCGAGGCACGGAGGGTGCGGATGAAGTCGGGAGTAGCCATGCCGCCGACCCTAATGGGCGGCTTCCGGCGCCCCGGCGGGTTTCAGGCGGCGTGCGTCCGGCGTACGGCTACACGTCACCGGCGCGTCGCCCGCGCATTCCGGCCCCGACGGCCCAGCCCAGTCCGCCGGCCGCGACCAGCACGAGGGCGATCTCCGGCAGGATGCCCAGTTGTGTGGCGGGCGTCTGCGAGGAGCGCAGCGGCACCTTCTGCACCAGTGAGTCGGCGACGAACATGCCGGTCTTCTGCGTGATCTTCCCGTCCGGCATGATGATCGCGCTGACCCCGCTGGTCACCGGCACGGTCACGGTCCGGCTGTGCTCGACCGCGCGGACCCGGGACATGGCGAGCTGCTGGTAGGTCATCTCGCTGCGGTCGAAGGTGGCGTTGTTGCTCGGCACGGAGATCATCTGGGCGCCGTCGGTGACCTCGGAGCGCACGGTCCAGTCGAAGGCCGCCTCGTAGCAGGTGACGAGACCGACCTTGGCGCCGTCCATGGTGAACACGCCCGGCTTGGTGCCCCGGCTGAAGTCCTGGCGGACCATCGCCGTCCAGTTCTTGTTGATCACCCCGATGAGCGAGCGCAGCGGGAGGTACTCGCCGAACGGCTGGATCTGGCGCTTGTCGTAGGTGTCGACGGGCCCCTTCGCCGGATCCCACAGGATCTGCTCGTTGTAGAGCTTGCCGTCCCGTTCGACGACGCCGCCGACCGAGATGGGCACGCCGACGGCCTTGGCCGCCGTGTCGATCACGGCGCGGGCGTCGGGGTTGGCGAAGGGGTCGATGTCGGAGGAGTTCTCCGGCCACAGCACGAAGTCGGGCCTGGCGACCTTGCCTGCCTTGACCTCCGCGGCCAGGCGTTCGGTCTCGCGCGCGTGGTAGTCCAGGACGGCCCGCCGCTGGGAGTTGAAGTCGAGGCCCGCCCGCGGCACGTTGCCCTGGACCACGCCGACGGTGACGCTGCCGTCCTCGGCCTTGTCGCTGACCAGCGGCCGGGCGGCGCCGGCCGCCACGACCGGGACGGCCAGGCTCAGCAGACCCACTGCCGCCGCGGTCCTGCGCACCGTGCCGGTGCGCCGCCACACCACAGCCAGGCGGACGACTTCGTACAGCCCGAAGCCGCACAGCACGACCGCGAAGCCGAGCACCGGGGTACCGCCCACCGCGGCGAGCGGCAGGAACACACCGTCCGCCTGCCCGAACGCGATCTTCCCCCAGGGGAAGCCGTCGAACGGCACGCGCGCGCGTGCCGCCTCGCCGGCGATCCACACAGCGGCCGCCCACACGGGCCAGCCGGGCAGCTTCGACACGGCGGCGACACCGGCGCCGACCAGTGCGACGAAGATCGCCTCGATCGCCACCAGGGCGAGCCAGGGACCGGGACCGACCTCCACTCCGGTCCACACCAGCAGCGGCAGCAGGAAGCCCAGCCCGAAGAGGTAGCCGAGGCCGAGCCCTGCCTTCCAGCCGCGGCCGCGCAGCACCCAGCCGAAGATCGCGAAGGCCGGCAGGGACAGCCACCACAGGGTGCGGGGCGGAAAGCTGACGTAGAGCAGAAGGCCGGAGAGCGCGGCTGCGGCGGCCGGGAGGAGACGCCCGAGCCGCCGGGCCCAGGCCCGCGCCTCGGGCGCGATCCGCGGCTCCAGCTGGTCCGACTCGCCGACGGAGGTTGCGGTGACGGTCACTCCCGGAGTGTAAGGCGAGTGACCTTGGCACCGACAGCGCGGTCCACCAGGCGGCGGCGTCACGCGCCGCGGGCCCGACCGCGCACCGAGTCAGGGCGTATCTGCCGCAACGTTCCTGCTCATTTCGTCACGACACATCCACAAACCGTCCACCAGCGGCTACGGTGTCCCGAAGCCTCAGTCGTGCGGCCGGTGGCGGCCCGTGCGACCGGGGTCTTCACAGGTCAGGGGCGACGTGGTGCGGGGGCGGGGCGCGGTGGGTTCCAGTGGGCTGACGTCCACGTCCGGGCAGGGCGCGGACGGTGAGAGACCGATCGCTGTGGACGCGGCGGGCGTCGTGGTGCTGGGTGCCTGCGCCGGCTGGTCCCTGATCACGGCGGCGGTGCACGACGGCCGGCCCGAGGGTGTGCTGCTCGCGGTGCTGGCCGTGGCGGCCGGGTACGCCGCCGGGCGGATCGGCGGGGCGCTGCTGCCGGTCGGCGCGCCCTGCGCCGGGGCGCTGGCCGGTATCGGGCTGACCCTGACCGTCCCGCACCTGGTGCCGGGCCCGCAGATCACCACACCTCTCGGGCATGCCGGGGCGACGGCTGCCGTGCTGACGCTGTCGGCCGGTGCCGCGTGCTGCGCCGCCTGGGCCGCTCGTGTTCCGGCCGTGCGGTTCGCCCTGCGGCTGCTGGCCGCCGGGACGGCGGTGCTGGCGGCCGTACTCGGCTCGGCCACCGGCTGTGTCACCTCGGTCGCTGTGCTGTTGTGCTCGCTGGCCGCCGGCCGCACCCGGCACCGCGGCGCCGGCCTCGCAGTACTGGGGACGGTCGCCGTCCTGGTGACCGGTCTGACGTGGGCGGTCGCGGCGCGGGCCGTGCCGGGCGGGCTCGTGACCGCCCTCGAGGAGCGGCTGACGCCGCACCGCGTACAGCTCTGGCAGGACGCCTGGCAGCTGCTGCGCGACGACGCCGCCCTGGGGGTCGGCCCGGGGCGCTTCGGGGAGCTGAGCACGACGTCCGCACAGTCACTGCTGTCCGACGGCAAGCCCCACTCGGCACCCCTTCAGCAGGCGGCCGAACAGGGGATCGTCGGCGTGGTCCTGCTGGCGGCGGCGTTCGGCTGGGTGCTGTACGCGCTGTGGCGCGGCCCCCGCCCGACGCCGGTGGCGCTCACCGCGGGCGTGGCCCTGACGGCGCTGGCGGCCATCGCCGCGATCGGCAACGCGCTCAGCTTCACCGCGGTGTCGGTGGGTGTGGGACTGCTGGCGGGCATGGCCACGGCCCGGCCGCTCATCGTCGAACCGTCGAGCACCGCCCCGGACACGCGTTCCAGGGGCGCCGGACGCACCCCGGCGCGGTGATCGGAAGCCCGTTCAGTGCGCGGCAGCGCCCGGCTTGGTCCGCCCCAGCCGCGCCTTGATCACCTGTACGGCCGCCTCCGCGTCGTCCACGGTGATCGTGAAGGTGTGGCCGTCCCACAGCTCCAGCACGACGCCCTCACCCCGTCGTACGACTACCGCGGTGCCCATCTCCGGCCGCCATCGATAACCCCAGCCACCCCAGTGGCGGGGAGTGACGTGCGAGGTGTACGTGGCGCCCACCACATGGGAGAGCGGGATGCGGCGGCGGGGCACTCCGATGTGGCCGCAGCGCACCTCCAGGTGCTCCTCGTCGACCCGCAGGGCGACGTGCACGAAGGCGAGTGTCCCGAAGAGGACCAGCAGCCCGGCTGCGATGCAGCCGGCCACGGCCATGACCAGTGGGACGATGCCGGACGTCCACGCCGGGTCGACGGCCAGTGCGATGCCCAACGCCATGCAGGCGGCGCCGATGAGCGCCAGCAGCCACTGGACCCGGTTGGTGGCCCGGCCGGTCCAGACGTCGGGGTGCGCGTGGGGAGCGTTCTCGCCGTGGCGGTGGTCCCTCATGCCTATGAGGTTACTCAGGTTTCGCTCCGCTGGTTCCTCATGGCGGAGCGTGACTGCGCCGGCCGGGCGGCGGGAGCGGGTCCAGCACGCCGACGACGCTCGGTGACCGGTGCCGGTCAGCCGGCCGGCGTGACCGCCCGCAGCAGCCGTCCTTCGGCGTACGCCAGGGCGGCTGCGGGGAGCGTGCCCTCGCGTCCGCTCAGCAGGACGGTCAGGGTGCCGTGGGGCATGGCCCCCGGCGCGGGCTGCTCGCCGAGCCGGCGCAGGGCCTGCGCGACCACGGCGCCCGCGGAGCCGTGCAGCACGAGGGGCGGCCGGCCGGGGCGCTGGACGGCCCCCCGGATGCGCTCGGCGACCAGTTCGTAGTGGGTGCAGCCCAGGACGACGGTGGTCACGTCGTCGGGGGTCAGTGCGGCCGCCGCGGACACGGCGGCGTCGATCGCCGCCTCGTCCGCGCGTTCGACGGCCTCGGCCAGGCCCCAGCAGGGCACCTCGGTGACGGGGACCCCGCCGGCGAAGTCCCGGATCAGGGTGCGCTGGTACGTGCTGCCGGTGGTGGCCGGGGTGGCCCAGATGGCGAGGTGTCCGCCGCCGGCCGCGGCCGGCTTGATCGCCGGGACGGTGCCGATGACCGGAAGCCCGGGTTCGAGGCGGGCCCGCAGGGCGGTGAGCGCGTGCACGGTCGCGGTGTTGCAGCCGACGATCAGGGCGTCGGGGCGGCGCGCGGCGGCCGCCTCGGCGACGGCCAGGGCACGTTCGATCAGGTCCTCCGTGGTCCTCGAGCCCCACGGCATGCCGTCGGGGTCCAGGGAGAGTACGAGATCGGCGTCGGGGCGCAGCCGCCGCACCGCGGCGGTGGCCGCCAGCAGACCGATTCCGGAGTCCATGAGCGCGATCTTCACCCGATCACGATAGACGATGAGCGGTCCCGGGCCGTTCCGGTGGGGCAGACTGCGCGCGTGAGCGCCGTTGTGTGGACTGCCGCTGGATCACTTCTCGCCTGGCTGTGGCTGCTGCTCTGTCAGGGCTTCTTCTGGCGTACGGACGTGCGGCTGCCGCCGCGCCGGGAACCGGACGCGTGGCCGTCCGTGTGCGTCGTCGTCCCGGCCCGCGACGAAGCGGCGGTGCTGCCCGCCGCGCTGCCGTCGCTGCTCCGGCAGGACTACCCGGGGCGGGCGGAGGTCTTCCTCGTCGACGACGGAAGTACGGACGGCACCGGTGACCTGGCGCGTGAACTGGCGCGCGGGAACGGCGGGCTGCCGCTGACCGTGGGCTCGCCGGGCGAGCCGCCCGCGGGCTGGACCGGCAAGCTGTGGGCGGTGCGCCACGGCGTCGGCCTGGCTCGCGCGCGTGATCCCGAGTACCTGCTGCTGACGGACGCCGACATCGCGCACGCGCCGGACAGTCTGCGGGAGCTGGTGGCGACGGCTCGTGCGGGTGGGTTCGACGTCGTCTCGCAGATGGCCCGACTGCGGGTGGAGAGCACGTGGGAACGGTTCGTCGTGCCCGCCTTCGTCTATTTCTTCGCGCAGCTCTACCCCTTCCGCCGGATCGGCAAAGAGGGCACGCGCACGGTGGCCGCGGCCGGCGGCTGCGTCCTGCTGCGGACGGAGGCCGCCGAACGGGCGCGGATCCCGGACGCGATCCGGCATGCCGTGATCGACGACGTGGCCCTGGCGCGGGCGGTGAAGCGCAGCGGCGGCCGCGTCTGGCTGGGGCTGGCCGACCGGGTGGACAGCGTCCGGCCGTATCCGAGGCTGGCCGACCTGTGGCGGATGGTGTCGCGCAGCGCCTACGCCCAGCTGCGGCACAATCCCCTGCTGCTGGCCGGGACGGTCGCCGGGCTGGCGCTGGTGTACCTGGTGCCGCCGGTGGCGGTCGTGGTGGGGCTGGTGGCGTGGAACGCGGCAGCCGCGGTCGTCGGAGGGTCGGCCTGGATCGTGATGACGGGGACGTACGTGCCGATGCTCCGCTACTACGGGCAGCCGCTGTGGCTCGCTCCCCTGCTGCCGTTCACCGCGTTCCTCTATCTCCTCATGACGGTCGACTCGGCGGTGCAGCACTACCGGGGACGCGGTGCGGCCTGGAAGGGCCGCACCTACGCCCACCCGGACGCCGTGCCCGACGAGGGCTGACGGCCGCGGGAGGAGTCACTTCCGGCCGGGGGTCCAGTTCATGCCCCACCCGTAGGCGTAGTCGACGGTCCGCTGCGGGCTCACCCCGCGCTCGGGCACGAGGTAGCGCGCCTCCCGCTGTACGACCAGGTCGCCGCCCGTGTTGGTGATCAGGGCGAGCGCGCACACGGGCGAGGGAACGGTGCACTCGTCGAGGGAGAAGTCGATGGGGGCACCGTGCTGCGGCTGGAGGGTGACGGTGGCGTTCAGCTCGGCGAACGAGCGGGCGCCCTCGTAGATGGTGACGAAGACGAGGATGCGCCGGAAGGCGTTCTTGTGGTCGAGATTGACGGTGAGGTTCTCACCGGTCGACACGGCGCCGGTGCGGTCGTCGCCGTCGAGGTGGATGTACGGGGGCTGGTGCAGTGACCCGAAGGCGTTGCCGAGGGCCTGTACGACGCCCTTGCTGCCGTCGGTGAGTTCATACAGCGCGCACAGGTCGAGGTCGAGGTCGGAGTGCATCGCGGCCGCGCGGCCGAACTTGCTGCTCCACCCCGAGAACTGCTTGCGGACCTGCCAGTTGAGGTTCACGTGCAGGGCGCCGGAGGTGCCGCCCTGCTTGGTGAGCGACACGGAGGGGGCCGCCTTGGTGAGCGTCACCTTGGTGAGGCGGACGGGCGCGGGCGGTGCCGCAGGGGGCGCGGCCGGTGGGGGCGGAGGCGTGTGCGTCGAGGGCGCGGCAACGGGAAGTACGGGAGCCGGGGCCGGAACCGGAGCCGGGGCCGCCTGCTGCGGCTCGTCCACCGTGATGCCGTAGTCCGTGGCCAGTCCTTCGAGTCCGCTGCTGTAGCCCTGGCCGACGGCACGGAACTTCCAGGCGCCCTGGCGGCGGTAGAACTCGCCGAGGACGAAAGCGGTTTCAGTGGTGGCGCCCGGGTTGTCGAAGCGGGCGACCGCGGTTCCCCGGGCGGCGTCCTGGACCTCGATGTACAGGCCCGGGACCTGCCCGAACGCGCCGCCGTCGGAGGAGGCGGCGAGGACGATCGTCTCGATCGCGGGCTCCACGCGCGCGAGGTCGACGAGGAGCGTGTCGGTCACCCGGCCGTCGGCGTTGCGCTTGCCCTCGTGCCGGATCGCGCCGGAGGAGTGCGCGGGCTGGTTGTAGAAGACGAAGTCCGCGTCGGAGCGGACCTTTCCGCTTACCAGCAGCAAAGCGGAGGCGTCGGCGTCGGGCACCCCCGGTCCGGCCCGCCAGCCCAATTCCACCCTCAGCGCCGCGGTAGGCACCGGAGTATTTGAACCTTTCAGCATTTGCATGTCCGCCCCCATTGCGTGTCGCCGCGCCAGGCACATCCCGGCCGTCCGTCGAGTTCCGTTCGCACAAACCTATTCCTCCGTGCGACGAACTCCCATGCGCCGCCACACCGGAAGACCGGTGGTCAACTCCTGGCAACCGCCCGGAGCTCGGCCTTTACACGATCGGAGCCTTGCTCGGCGCCCCTTTTTGCCGAGTTCGCTCGCATTGGGGATACCCGGTCACTGCGGACACGGAAAACAACCCTCTTATCGGTCTCCCCAACCAGCACATCGTGGGCTTAACTTATGTGTCATGACCTCCCCCCGCTCCACCTATGGCGGCGGCTACTACTCCGCCTCCTTCCCGGACACCCCGATCTACGACAAGCTCGTCGCCGAGCGGGGCACCCCGCAGATCGCCCCGATCCGGGTCCCCGCTCAGTACGACACGCCGGGCGGCAACCTGCCCGCCCTCCCGTCGGCGCTGCCCGCTCTTCCGGCAGCCCCGTCCCAGCCCGCCTACGGTTACCCGCAGGCGCAGCAACCCGCCCCGCTCCAGCAGGCGCCGGCGGCGTACATCCCGCAGCAGGCCACCGCACCGCGCGGCTATCCCGGCCCCCAGCCGCAGCAGCCGCGCCCGGCGGCACCCGGCGCGGGCTACGAGGCGATGCGCCCCGCGGCTCCCCGGCCCGCCCAGGCTCCCTATCAGGACCCGTACAACAACCAGCAGTACCGCGGTTACTGAGCCGCCCGCCCGGGGGCTGTCGGTGCCGGCTGGCACGATGGCCCCATGGGGAACGCGCATCTGCATTCGATCCACGTCCATCCGGTCAAGGCGGTCCGGGGCCTCGCGCCCCGGGAGGCCGTCGTGGAGCCCTGGGGACTGACCGGAGACCGGCGCTGGGCGCTGGTCGACGACGGGGGAAAGGTCGTCACGCAGCGTGGGCAGCCGCGCCTCGCACTGGCCGCCGCCGAGCTTCTGCCGGACGGCGGCGTCCGGCTGTCCGCACCCGGCATGGAGCCCCTGACGGTGCCCGTCCCCCGGCCGTTGGACACGCTGCCGGTGGAGATCTTCCGCGACAAGGTCGACGCGGTCCCGGCCGAGGACGATGCCGCGCACGCCTGGTGCAGCGCCTATCTCGGC
>NZ_DF968470.1:0-4741 GCF_001270025.1 Streptomyces azureus
TACGTTGATCGTGTCCAGGCAACCACGGGAGGGGTACGCGTGAGCACGCACATGAAGGACCTCAAGGAGTACACGCACGACGAGCTGGCCGCCCAGCCGATCGGCGCATGGACGGGCCAGGCCTACCGCCTGGTGGTGGGAGCGCTCCGGGCCCAACTGGCGGTGGAGGGCCTCACTCAGCCCCACTGGTGGACCCTCAACCACGCCTCCGGCGCCCCCGGCTCATGGACCCGCGCGACCCTGACCGACCGCCTGACCCCCTACGACGACCTGAACACCGACTTCGACGAGGTCTACGACGACCTGATCGCCCGGGGCTGGCTCACCGAGGACGCGACGGGCGCCATGACCCTGACCGAGGAGGGCGAGGCCGGCCGCCTCCGCGCCCGGGAACGCAACCTCCGCGTCCACGAGCAGACCCACGAGGGCATCGAGCCCGCCGACTTCGTAGTGACGATCAACGTCCTGCGCCGGATCGTCGCCAACCTGGGCGGCAACGGAAACCTTCCCGACGACGGGAAATAGTTCGACAGGGCCCTCCAGGGCGCCGTGACCGTCGCAGCGATGTGGCTCTGACTCCGGGGCTAGATCCATTATCGCCGTCCGCGAAGGCGCCTGTCACCGTTCTTCGGAACGATCTTTACACCCGATATGTGCCCATAGGGTTGCAGGCGACGAAGGGCACAACGCACGTGATTCGACAAGGGAGTTGAGAGTGGCGCACGACGTTGCCGCGCTGGCGGAGGAACTCACGGCCATGGCTGAGGCCGATCACCGGTCCTCCGCACACGCGAACAGCGATGACCCCGCCGAACAGCTGGCGTGGCGCCGGCTGACCGCACGGCATGGTGACCGGCTCAGCGAGATCATGGACGAGTACGGCTGGCCGACGGCGGACCTGGTCGGCGAGGAGGCGGCCCGCGCGGCGTGGCTGATCGCCCAGCACGCCGACCGGCAGCTCGACGTCCAGCGCCGCGCGCTCCACCTCATGCGGCAGGCGGTGTCGGCAGGCTCGGCCAGCCCCCGCGACCTGGCCTTCCTCCGCGACCGCACGCTGGTCAACGAGGGCCGCAAACAGCTCTACGGCACACAGATCGTCGGCGTGAAGGACGGGGCACCGGTCCCGTGGCCCTGCGAAGAACCCGAGCGCATGGACGAACTCCGCGCGGAGGTCGGCATCGAGCCCTTCGACGAGTACGTTGCCAAGTTCTCAACGTCCTGACGCCGGTCGCTCGCTCGTGCCCTGCCTCACCCACCATTCGACCAACACCTACCGGAAGTCGGTGAAAAGCCTTGAGGCGCAGTACCCGCGCGCGACGTATGACGCCTTCCGCGCCTGACGTGAGCGCACACCGCTCATGGCGGCGTCGCCTCGGGCTGCTCATCGCGGTGCTCTGCGCGGTACTGCTCACCGCCTGCGGCGGCGGGGACGACTCCGCGTCCGCGAAACCCGACCTGGCGGACCAGGACCGTTTCCTGCACGACTACGTACGGTTCCTCAACACATCGGACGAGGACGGACTGGCCGGGCTGCTCGACGCCCATCCCCAGGGCTCCAAGGACGCCCGCGCCCGGATCAAGGCGTACGGCGGACAGGACTGGGACGTCCGGTGGATGCGCGCATCTGACTTCACGGGCGTATGGAAAGTGGACATAACCGGCACCGCAGGTACCAAGCACCGCCCCGTCCGCGTCACCGAGACCATCACCTGGGAGAAAGAGCATTGGGTGATGACCCCACTCCCGGGTGTCATACCGACCCCACCGGATGCGGCGGGCATCGAACCGCCCGGGTGAGGGCATCCGAACCCGGCTGTTTAGCCAGCGACTTGCGCACTGCCTCAACCAGCGGCGCCGCCCTGGTTCATCACTAGCCGAAGGCGATGTCGTCGAGCGGCCATGGCATTGGTCTCGGTGGACAACATTTCACTCAGTCTCTTCATTGGCGGCTGTGCGCCAGATCTGGACCAGGCAATATTGATCGGCGCCATTCAGTTTCTCTTCGTGCCCCGACGGCATGGGCAAGGGTTCCCGGCATCCCGCCAACGGAGAGGTGAAAGGCCCGCCTGTGCGATTGAATATCCACTGCCATCGCATCCGGTACAACCCGGACGAGGGCAGGATCAAGGGGACTTCTCTCTGCCCCCCGTCGATGGTTTCCAACGCGAGGTCGCCACCGGGAAGCTCCACCTCCACGTCCTCCGCACCGGACCATTGGGCGTCGCTTGCCGGAGGGACGGTTGACCAGCTCTCCAACCGCACAGACGCCCGGATCACTTGGGGTGGCACCTGTAGATAGACCATGCCGGGGGCTGAGAGAAGCCAATTCGCGCGATCCGCATGTGGTGCATGCGTATCGACACCTGCGTCAACCAGCCCAAAGACGCGGTAACTTGGAGAAACCACGGTCTCGAAAGCATCCAGCAGCCTGCTCAAGGGCACCTCGCACGTCATCGATTGAGTCCACCGGCTGCTCCCGCAGATCAATAGCCTGATTGGTGGAGACCGAGAGCACCATGGGCGGGACCGTAGCGCGCCGCCCCGCCGTGCTTCACCGTCTGGATGAAGGAGTGCCAAGCGTCATTTCCCACCGCGATCAGACGCGCCTCGGGGGTCTTCGAGTCGCGGACGAGAGCGCCGTCGGCGGTGAGCGCGCATTCGACGCACTCGCCTCCGGCACCGTTGCTGTAGGACGACGTGAACCACACCGGACGGCCGCTTCCGCCGGAAGCTTCTATTGTCACCTTGCGTAATCCTTCAAGATTGACTCGATCAACAGGGTCGAGCGTTGAGGACTCAAGGCCGCGGCCCGGAGGCCGTCGAACGCCCTCGTGTACTCACGGACATGATGCTCGCCCTCCAAGTACATGGCATCGGTGATGCCGTCTCGGTACACGAGGTCCGGATCCTCCGGGGCCGGGAAACCCAGCATGGTGAACGAACCGGTGGCCGGATAAGTCCCTGAGTCGAAGGGCAGGACCTGCAAGGTCACGGTCGGCAGTTCGGCCGTCTCCAGCACACGTTCCATCTGCTCCCGCATCAAAGCGTGGTCCCCGATGACGTGGCGCAAGGCGCCCTCGTTCACGATGAACCAGGCGTCGGGAGCATCCGGCCGCCTCAGCATGGCCTGGCGTTCCATGCGCACCCGCACCGCTTTGGTGATGTCCTCGGCCGACATGTGCGCGCCGGACTTGTGGAGCTCGGACGCGTACACCTCGGTCTGCATGAGGCCCGGTACGACCTCGCACTGGTATTGGCGGAAGGTCGAAGCGTCCTGCTCGAGGCCGATGTAGATGTTGAACCATTCGGGGACGCCGGCGCCGTGGACCTGCCACCAACCGCGCACTTTCGCCTGCCGGGCCAGCGACTTGAGGAAATCGCGCAGTTCGTCGCTCGTGCCGTAGAAGCGGCACAGGGCGTCGATGTCCGACGGCTGGATACGCCCGCTGCCCGTCTCCATCCGGTTGACCTTGGAGCCGCTCCAGTCCAGGGCCGCGCCGACCTGGGCGCAGGTGAGTGTGCTCCTCTCGCGGAGCTTCTTCAGCTCGATCGAGAGGCGCCGTCGGCGTGCCGTGGGTGAACCGGCCATCCCAACCCTCTTTCCAGTAGCGGGCGTTCAGTCTCGCGCCAAGAGGTGTGCTTGCCAATCACTCGGAAGTGGGAATCCCGCCGTGCACATTGCACGACGGGATGCGCTGCCAGCACAGTGGTGGGCAGCACAACTCAAAGTAAGCGTTGGTGACGCTGCGCTGCTGGCGGTGTCGACCGCGACGAGAGGGGTCTGCGTGAGTCAGGAAGCGTGCATGTCGCGCAAGCCGTGGGAGCTTGCCTTCACGGCCGAACCCGTGGAGGTGGCTGCCCTGCGCCGGATCATGCGACTGCACCTGGGCATCTGGGGGTTGCAGGACATTACCGACGAGGCCCAACTCTGCGTCAGTGAGCTGGTGTCCAACGTCATCACGCACGTCGGCCTCGGCACCCCCGCGACGTTGGCTGTTTCCGTGCGGGGCACGCACCTGCGTATCGAGGTGCATGATCCCGACACGCGCGCCCTACCCGTCCTCCGGGACCCGAGCACAGATTCCTCGGAGGGAAGGGGCATGGCGCTCGTGGACGCCGTTGCCGATCGCTGGGGTGTGTTGCTGCGCCCGGATCGGAAGGTCACGTGGTGCGAGCTGGCCACAAAACTCACCGCACCCGACGGCCACGTGGAAGCTCCCAGCGTGATGCGGGCCGAGGCCCTGCTCAGCCTCTACGCCGCAGCTATGCCGATGCCGTGCAGAACGGGTGCGGGCAGGGTGACTTCGGCCGTTGCGGAGGAGACGGTGATCGCGGCGATCACCGACTTCCTCCACTGGCTCCAAGCCCACGGCCGCGACGCGGACGACACACTCGACCGAGCACAGATGCGTTTCGAGGCCGAGTGTGATGCCCTGTGCGAAGGGGCATAAGGCATCGCTTCCTATGGCGTGATCGTTCGTTGAGCCGTGCATGACGGATCTGGTTGACCGGACGAGTTGTGGGTGCTGTTTCGGCGGGTGGTGCCGCAATGGCGGTGATACGTCCGCAGGGCGGGGGCCAGCGGCGGGCCGGTGACCCCGAGGCCCTGACCGCGATCATCTTCGTGGCCACTTCGGGCTGCACCTGGCGGCAACTCCCACCAGAGTTCGGTTCGAGCTGGCAGACGGTCTACCGACGGTTCGCTCAGTGGAGCCGGGCTCGCGTCTGGGCAAGGCTCCAC
>NZ_DF968470.1:4751-21326 GCF_001270025.1 Streptomyces azureus
ACTCGACGAACTCGGCGCCCGCGGCGAACTCCGGACCCTTCCTCGCCTTCGCCGGCATAGCCGCAGCCCTCATCTGCCACCGCCGACTCGTCCGTCTGGACGGGCAGGACCAGTCAGCGTGAGGCTCCGACACTGCTGACCCAGACACCGAAGGGCCTGATCTCCGGCTCGGTCTCAGTCTGCTCCGAGAGGCTCTGCGCGTCGTCCAGGTCCGACCAGGTGACGAAGCCTGGCTCGCTGTCGGCCAGAAATCCCTCGTCGACCGGACCGAGGTCGTCGGAAGCCACATAGGTACCGCTGAACGGCAACGCATCCGGGGGCACAGAACCGGTCGAGCACCGGAGCTGCCCTGCCTGTTCGTCGTGCCACACGTAGAACGTCGCTACCCCAGAAAAGCCCAGAGCTCGAATGCGTTCCCGGATGGCAGCAGCAGTCCGCTTGAAGGCAGCCACCACCTCGGCGACGGACAACGAACTCCTGTCCTCGTCAGCCGCACCCAGCGACCAGGTGTTGGTCTCCCACTCCACGCGCCGGTCAGCCGGCTCCAGCACCAGAGGCTCGTCCGCCACCTCAGCGATCCACGTCAACAGCACCCCAGCAGTATCCCTGCACAGCTCGACCCGAGAAGTTCTTCGACATCTCCGAGCCGCCCACGGCACACGTCACGCTCCTTCTCGCCCTGCAAGACGCGGGCGAGGCCGACGATCCGTTGTTCGGTTCGGTGATCACATCGCACATGGCCTTCATCCCGGGCTGGGCAGGTGATCAGGAAGGAGCCCAGGAACGCGTGCTCGCGGCACGCACCTACGCGCGCCGCGCTCCTTCCTTCGCGGGACTTCTCGAGTGGCTGGACACCGTCGAGGTCGGCAACGAGCACCCCTCACCCCATGGATGGACTGGTTCTCCCCGGCGCGGGCTCGCAGCCTTTGAGGTCAACACCCAGCTGCTCTCCGGCCACTTCCCGCAAGCCCGTGCCGCGTTGCTCCAGGCGCTCGAAGTCATGACCCCGGATGAGGAGAACTTGTGGTCGTATACGGCGACCTGGCAGCCGTCGAGGAGGCTTCCAGCAACCCTAAGGCGGCCTGTGAGTACTCAGGCAAGGCGCTCAATCAGCTGGCACTGACCTGGTACGCCACCGGCACGGACCGCCTACGCAGAGCGTGCGTTCACACCCTGCCTGTATGAAAGCTGCGCGGGCGACCTCGACGACCGCCTATACGACTGGTCTACGACACTCAGCGCACTGAGGTGTTGCATAGCGTCTCCGTCACGGAGTTCAAGCAGCCCTTCGATGCGGAAGGTCGGCAGTTCCAGGGCCGCCTGCCTGGCAGGCCTGATGTCGTTGTCGCACGGTCGCCGACGTGCGGGATTTCGCCGACCTCGAAGGGCACGGCGTCGCCACCCGCTTCAAGAACTCCAGGTCGGGCTTGCTGGCGCCTCAGTCATCGGACATACCGATCAAGTCCACGTCGTCGGAGAACAGAGCCCGCAAGATCCCCCGGCGCGTACGGTTTGGGTGCCTGCGATACCGAGCCACAGTCCATCCACCCGGAGCCGCCCCAGCGCCAGCCGGACGTCCCCGTACAGATCCCCTTCCCCCAAAGCTCTCCGGCTGCTCGGCAGCAGCCCGTTCTCCGCTCCTCGCAAAGGTCGAAGCCGGGCCGGAACTCCTGGAATTTCTCCCGGTACTCGCGGCCCTTGGCGGTCATATTACTCGGTGACGTCTATCACGGCATCATTTCGATAATACCTAATGGCGCTTGGGTAGAGTTCCCGCTTCCCGTACATAATTACGTACCCGGGAAGTGCGGTGATCTGCCAATGACTTGGTAGGTGAGACGCTGCAAGTCTCAACACTTCGTCGGCTGTGAATTGCTCGTCCGGGTAGGCTACTTGGATCTCCTCGAAGGCTTCCGAGGACTCGTACCGGAAGACGTAGGGGAGGGCGGTTTTCGTGGCTGAGAGAAGCGAGGCTAGCGTCACAGTTCCATCCATCGCCGGCTCCGCGCTGAGGAGATTGGCGATCTTGAACTCGAGATCAATTGGATAGGCGCGATCGAAGTGCTCTTCGTCGACCACCGTCGTATCGCGACGCTTGCCTGGATCATTATTACCGAACCCGTTATAATTCCAAGGGACTCCTCCCTGACCTCGATGCTTGTTAATCAAGAGCCTTTCCGGGGCGACTGCACCAAAGTCTTCGTCGACATAGAGGCAAGTAAACGCCATCTCCGCTATGTCGATGTTGGTGCGACCGGAGATCTTCCGGAGATGCTTCTCGATGCGGCGAGGGAGGGAGCGGTCCGCCTTGCCTACGTAGACGAGCTCTTCACCTTTGTAGAGCTGATAGACGCCAGGCGATGGATGAAGTGCCTGGATGTTCTCCATATTCAGCTGCGCGGGTGTCAGCTCCTCAAGCGCCGCCGCCAATTGGTCGCCGAGCGCTTTGGTGATGCTCAGCTTGAACTCAGCGTGGTTCTCTAGACGCACGGAGTCGACTCCCTTCGGGCGAGTGATCAACGTCACCCTATCTGGTGAAGCTCGCGGGCCGGGTGCGCGGGTTCGGAGAAGTGCCTTGGAAGTCGCCATCTCCGCGGTATGCTTCCCTCATGTCTGAGCTGCGCGCAATGCATAACCTGGTGGGAACGTCTGTCGAACTGTTCGCCGGCGGCGGGGGCCTCGCTATGGGTGTCCACAACGCTGGCTTCAGGCCGCTCCTGGTCAACGAGTACGCCAAGCGCGCGATTGAGACGCTTCAGGCTAACGAGATGCCGGGGGGCGGCGCTTGGCCGCTCATTCCGGGTGACGTTCGCAACATTGTCGACCGGTTCGAGGACCTCAAGGACCAGGTCGACGTTCTTGCTGGTGGCCCTCCTTGCCAACCGTTCAGCCTTGGTGGCGCGCACAAAGGCATGGAGGATGAGCGGAACATGTTTCCCGAAATGTTCCGCGCGATTCGACAGATGCGGCCCAGGGCAGTCATTTGTGAAAATGTTCGCGGTTTGCTTCGCCCCTCCTTCAAGCCCTACTTCGAATACATCCTTAACGAACTTCGCCTCCCCTTCGTCGAGCGGGAGCCGGGCGCGACCTGGCAAGAGCATAACGAAGTACTGGAAAAGCTCCTGGCGAACGACGTGGTGCCCGCAGTCGAGCGTTACGTTGTTAAGCCTACGCCGGTCAATGCAGCAGACTTCGGAGTTCCTCAAATCAGACACCGTGTCATCATTGTCGCGTTCCGCGCTGATCTTGGAGTGAACTGGCGGGACTTTGAGCCGCAACCAGAGTATTCCGACGAAGCATTGATCAATTCGATGCGCGAGGGCGGTGAATATTGGTCGCAGGAGCGGCATGGCAACGTTGATCCCGCTGTCAGGGCGCGCGTTATCGCGAACCTACCGGCCCTGGACTTTAGGAACGAGGAAGTTCAGAGAAAACTTAAGCTCAAGCCTTGGCGTACTCTGCGGGACGCGATTGCAGGTGTTGATGAAAACGAGGGAAGGCCTCTCCCTTACATCCCTCTCGACGCCGTAGCTAAGAAAAAGCAAGTCGGCGACATCTCCGACCACTTCGGCTGGCCCGGTGCGCGTGCGTATGCGGGGCACACGCCGAACGTCCTTGATCGACCGGCGAAGACAGTTAAGGCCGGCGTTCATGGGGTGCCTGGTGGGGAGTCTGTGATGCAGCTCGATGACGTGACATTCGATGGAACTGGCTTCCGCTATATGACCGTTCGCGAGACTGCGCGTGTGATGACGTTCCCTGACTACTGGCACCTCGCTGGCCCGCGGGGTGAGAAAATGCGGCAGCTTGGCAACGCTGTTCCGGTGAAGCTCGGGCAGACCTTTGCTGAGGCTGTAGGGGCGGCTCTCAAATCAGTGGGCGCCCTCAATGTGCCGTGGGAGAAGTGATGGCCGAAGCCGCGTCCGGGCGGCAGCGGAAATGGAAAGACCGTATGCCGCTAGAGAGGGCGTACAAAGCTCGCGCTGGGATGACGAGGGATAAGAGATCAGCCGAGCAGGATCGCGCTGCTGGCGGCCGGCATCGACGTGCGGTTCCACTGGGGGATGGTCGATATGCGCGCGGTTCCATCGCGCTGCGCCTGTATCGAAGTACTCGTCGTATCCGGGCGTACCTGCGATGGTCCGTGGATGGCGAAACTCAAGAGCGATATGTGGGCGAGGTGAACGCCGAGACTCGCGCCGCAAACCTTGCGCTGGCGTGGGAAGCGGCGCGATCCGCTGGCCAGGTGACTGATGAGGAGTTGCCGGCCACATCGTTTGCGTCCTCGATCTCGGTCCGTGCTGTCATGACCGCCAACAAAGCGAAAGACACCAAGCCCGAGCAGCTCCTACGATCCGCTCTGCACCGGAAGGGGCTGCGTTATCGAGTGGGGATCCGTCCATTGCCGGAGTTGCGCCGAACAGCGGATGTGGTGTTCCCCAAGGTCCGGGTAGCCGTCTTCGTGGACGGGTGTTTCTGGCACGGCTGCCCAGACCATCATCGGCCAGCAAAGAAGCGTGGGGAGTTCTGGCAAGAGAAGATCAAGGGGAACCGAGAGCGGGATGCCGCGACCAACATCGCGCTGCGCGAAGCAGGTTGGACGGTGGTACGGGTCTGGGAACATGAAGATGTGAATGAGGCTGCCGAGCGTATCCGCCAGTTGGTCAGGGCGAAGAGCCAGGGGCATTGACTCACCTGTCTCCTCCCGAGCAAGCACGGGCTACGAGAGACTCACGGCAGCTGGGGCTGCGTGACGCGGCGAGCCGCTGCGGCCTGCCCTGGGTGTTGCGTGATGGATGTCTGGTGGAGCTCACGCCGGCGAGATCTGTACCCGTTCGCTTCCTTGTGCGTTGGAGCGCAGCTTCTCGCTCGGCAGGTAGGCTCCTGGGCCTACCTGCCGACATGCTCGGACTCGTGTGCCAATGGCGGGCTGCTGCCGTACGCATGGTTCGCTCCCTGTTGAGGCCATCGGTCAGTTCATGCCTAAGATCTCTGGCATGCCGAACTCAACTCCGGAAGCCCTCGCGGAAGACGCGCATGGGCGATTCAATCCGCTGGGGCTTGGTCAGTTGAGCGAGAACTTGCGGCAGGCCCTAGAAGCCCAGCCTAAGGTGGCGCTGGCCGACCTCCAGACGTTTGAAGGTGCCGGCCTTTACGCTCTCTACTATCGGGGCACCCTGCCGATCTACACGCCTCTGCTGCACACCAACGTTCCACTTTACGTCGGCAAAGCGGAGGCCGGGAACAGCAGTTATGGTGACACGCCGAATGAGCGCAAGCCCAAGCTATACAGGCGGATAGACAAACATCGAACCAGCATCAAGGAGTCAGATAACCTCTCAGTCGGCGACTTCGACGTGAGGTATCTGTTGCTGGACGACGTGTGGATCGTCCTAGGCGAAAGAGCCCTACTGCGTGCCTACAGCCCTGTGCTATGGAACACGCTGCTTACCGGTTTCGGGTCGAACCCCGCCGGCGGCGCCCGCACGAACCCCCGATCATACTGGGACACGATGCATCCTGGCCGTCCTCGCGCGGCGAACTACCTCTGTAATCGCACCCTGACGCGTCAGGAGATCGATGCCAGGGTTAAGGAGGGCATCGAAGTGTCCCTGATGATGCCTGGCGCTGACCGTGATCGAGCGCTGGCAGTGCTGCGGAGGCGCAAGTACCGCGCCATCTGGTCGCTCCCGGGAAAGAAGGACGACGACAAGCGCTTCGTCGTCTATCGACCAGACGCCTTCATGGAGGAGAACGCCGCGTTCGGCGTGTCCGTTGAATCTGCAGAGTGGCGTGAGGCGCACACATCCGTCAGCGTAGCGGCCGAGCCTAGCGAACTCGAAGAGGCCGACGACGATCAGGATGGCGGGTGATGACTCCTTGCAGGGGCGCCCTCCAAATCTCCTTGCCAGCGGGTGTCTCGCCCACTGTGGGATGAGGAGGGGATCAGTTGGCGTGCGTGTACTAGAGATGACTTGCACGGTTTCGGTCTAGATCAAAGGTGACCGGTGTGGTTAGCGTTTGACACATGCCACTTCGTGACCTGCTCATCCACATCGCGGATGTCTACGATGCCACCGCCTTAGCGTCCAACGACGTACCAGGCCAACTTCTCCTTCGGGGCGTGAAGGAGCGGCACGACCTCCCCTTGCCACCGGGCTTCACGGCGGACGGGCACGGAGGCCAGGGCTTCGCTAGTAGCACTCCATGGATCGGCGTCTATGATCCCGCGATCAACACGGAGCCGCATGATGGTCTGTATCTCGCCTACATTTTCAGCGAGGATCTGTCCGCCGTGACGCTGACGTTGCAACAGGGCGTGACGAGCCTTAAGAAGAGCTTCCCCCGACGCCCGGACCTTCGGCGAGAGCTCCGGGCGCGAGCACGGTTCCTACGGGCCGCGCTCCCACCAGCTCTGGTACCAAGTTGGAGCCATGAACCGGCCCTCGGGTCAAAGGACTGGCGTCCCCGGTCGTATGAAGCGGGCAGCGTGGTAGCGCGGCGCTATGAGATCGCGACCCTGCCCTCAGAAGAGACGCTTCGCGCCGACTTGTTGGAGGCGTCGAAACTGCTGCGGGACGTGGCGGTAGCGCAGCGCGTCCACCTCCAAATTCCGGGCGTAGATGCTCCTAGTGTTGAGTATCTCCCCGAGGAACACTCAACCAACGACGTCCTTGACAAGTTTTGCCCTAAGGACGATAGCGACTACTACGTCCAGATGCAGGGAGGCGAGCGTCGAAGGACGAGGCGTCATGAAGAGCTCATCAAGGACTTCGGGTACCACTCTGTCACCTGTGGGTACACACCCATAATCGCTGGCATGCATCCACGGGACTTGGTCCTACGCCGTTACGGCGGGGGGCCTCAACGTAGTTGGCTGGTCGAAGGAAAGACGGTGAAGAACGGAAATGTGACGAACGCGGTGCGCCAGGCCATCGGTCAGCTCTTCGAATACAGCCACTTCTGGCACGAGTTACGCGGGGAACCCAAACCGCACCTCATAGCCCTCTTCACCGAAGGGATAGGACGCTACGCGGGCTACCTGGAAGGTCATGGAATCGCCTCGATCTGGCGCTCGGGCGATGGTTGGGATGGTTCACCCAATGCGGCGTCATGGGGTCTTGTCGCCAAACACCATGTAAGCGACGCAGCCAGGCTCAACTGAAAGAGATTCTGGAAGAACCGTGAGGGGGGAGGGTTGGGGTTTCGCCGCCCTTCATCGGGGTGTGGTGCCGACGGCTCTTCGTTCCTCCAGTCGAAGAGAATTCCTCTATTTTTAGCCGTCTTTATATTAGAGGACTCCCGTCACCATGGCGGCGATGAATTGCTGCTGACCTCAGTGCGCTCGCGGCCGCCTGGGCTTATTGAAGGTGGCGATTCCGGGACGAGTTTCAAGAGAGCCCTGCGGGCGCCGGTTTCACCGATTCCCTCTTGACGCTCGCCCCGGAATCGCTGTGTACGTGCACGACCGGAGCGGTGAAGTCGCTCGTGGCCGAGTGAGGATGTTGGGCTGGCTCGCTGCGGGCATGCGGTGCCGTCACTGGCCTGCCGGTGGGGCAGAGTTCATTCCTGTGAACCGTGGCACTTCCCATAGATCCGCCCCGATCCACACCAGCAAGCCGCCCCCTGCTGCGGCGGCCAAGCCACCGCCCGCCCCCGCGCCGCCAGTGTCGTCGCGTATTGGGGGAGCAGCGTCGCGTCGGACGGGGAGGTGCCCTCCGAGGCGGCGAAGGCCTCGTAGGACGGGACCGTGCCGGTGACGATGCCCAGGTTGGGGGTGCCGGAGGTGGACAGTTCTCGTAGGGCGGACTCTATGGTCGCGAGGTGGGTCTCGTGGGAGGGGTACTCCGAGGCCAGGGTCGGGTACGCCTCGATGAGTTCCGAGAGTTCCGTCGCCGGCCAGTGGAGGATCGCCACCGGGAAGGGTCGGGAGAGGGCCTCGCGGTAGGCGCCCAGTTCCGCTCGGAGGCGGGTGATCTCCGCCTCCAGTTCCGCCGGGTTCTCCGAGCCCAGGGACCACACGCGCTTGGGGTCGTGGAGTTCGTCCAGGGTGATCGGGAGGGAGTGGACCGTGTCCGCCAGCGCGTCCCACTCGTCGTGGGACTTGCCCAGCATGCGGCGGACCCTGTGGCGGCCGAAGAGGAGGGGGTGGGTCGGCTGCGGGGGTTGCGGGACGTCGGTCAGGAGGAGGCGTACGGCCTCCGTGAACGTGTCGTGCGCCGCTTCCAGCTCGTCGTGCGATTCCAGGGCCTCGGCGACGATCACCCAGGGGGCCGGGTCCCGCGGGGACGCCACCCGGACGCCCTCGATGATCGCCCTGGCCTCGGCCTCGTGGCCGTACTCCCAGAGGTTCGACGCCTTGAGCGCCCGTACCAGGTGGGGGTTCTCCAGGCCGTCCGTGGAGGACAGCAGACGGTCGTAGAGGGCCGTGGCCGTGGGGCGGTCGCCGGCGAGTTCCAGGTGGGCCGCGGCGCGCAGCAGCAGGGCCTCGGAGTCCTCGGGGTACAGGCCGGCGGTCCGCTCCAGGCGTGCCGCCTCGGCGGTGTGGTCGACGTTTTCGGCAGGCGTGTCGGGGCGCATGGGGGACACCGTACTGCCGGGAGGTGACGAGCGTGAGAGATGCGCAGGCCAGACGGCTGGCCTGCGCGGGTTCCCCATGCTTGTCATGCCGGCTCTACAGTTCGTCCCGAATCGCCGTCATGACGTCGATCGCCGCCATGACGTCGCCATGACGTCGGACTAGAGGGTCACTCCGTCTATTTGTAGTGTTTGGACCGACTTCGCCGCGAACGGGACGCTTACCGATTTTCCGTTGAGACGTATGTCCGAGCGGGGAGTGTAGAGGTCGCCGCCGCCCGTCGTCACCGTGTTCCAGCGGGGCACGGCGCCGTTCGTGCCGCCCGTCACCGTCGCGAAGCGGGAGAGGTCGAAGGTGAGGGTCTGGGCGGAGGTGGAGGTGTTCACCGCGACGATCACCAGGCGGCGGGTCGACGCCGAGTACGCCGCCACCGCGTAGCTCACGCCCGTGTCCAGGATCGTCATGCCCGGGCGGATGTGGCGGCTGAACTGGGCCAGTACGTAGTGCTTGGTCTGGACTGTCGTCGGCTGGAGGGTGTTCTTGTCGTAGGCGATCATCGCCCAGCCCGTCGACGGGTCCATGACCTGCCAGTAGCACCATGCCGTGGGGTGCAGCCAGCGGAAGTCGTAGCAGAGGTTCGACGCCATGGTCAGGCCCGTGCCGTCGCTGTCGCCCGTCTCGGAGTTCCACAGCTTCTTGCGGGACGTCGTCACCACGTCCGTGTAGAGGAGGTCGCGGCGGCCGCCGGAGCCCTGGTAGCCGTGCACGTTGACCTGGGAGACCAGGGCCTTGGTCGATGAGTTGAACGACGCCCACGTCGAGCGGGCCGTGTCGTAGTTCGTCTCGTCCGAGGCGGCGATGCGGATGCCCGTCAGGCCGCGCTTGTCCAACTCGCTGCGCATGTACGGGAGTACGGCCGCCTGGACCGCGGGGTCCATATGGCAGCCCTCCTGGGTGCCGGTCGCGGTCCACCAGGTGGAGGCCGGCTCGTTGAAGGGATCGACCGTCGCGAAGTTCACGCCCCAGTTGTTGCGCGCGTACAGGGCCGTCGCCGCCAGGTGGGAGGCGTGCTGGCGGTAGTTCCAGGTCTGGAGGTTGTTGCCGCCGCCGGCCGCGCCCGAGGGGTTGTGGTTGCTGCACATCCACCACATGGGGGAGTTGGCGAACAGCTCGGTGATCGCGCCCCGCTGCGTCGCCTTCACCAGCATCGCGCGCTGGTTGGCGTCCGCCGACCACTTCCAGGCCGAGGAGGTGGGGTCCTCGTTGTTCCAGTCCTGCCAAAAACCCTCGATCTGCTTGAAGGCCGGGATGTTCGGCGACTCGACCATCGTCTCGCCGCCGACGTTGTTCCAGCTGCACGCGCCGAGGTTGTAGCGGGCGATGTTCAGGCCCAGGCCCGGCAGCGATCTGCCGTTGTACGTCACCGACTTGGTGGTGAAGAAGAGGTCCGCGAAGTCGTCCCGGGCGCCGAAGACGTTGGCCCACCAGGCGAGGGAGGTGCCCCAGCCTTCCCAGGTGCCGTACGTGGTCGAGGGGTTGACGGCGATCGTGGCGTCCGCGTGCGCGGTGCCCGTCGCCAGGGCGCTGCCGAGGAACGTACCGCCTGCTGCGGTCAGCAGGGTTCTGCGTCGTATCACGGCTCCTCCGTAGGGGAATCGGGGCGAACGCCGGTCCCCCGGCCCGGCGTCGCGGGTTGGCCCGTTCATGGCAACGAGAAGCATCGGGTGTGGCGGGTGGGTTGTCGAGAGTTGCGACGAACCTTTCTAAAACCCGTGTACGAAGTCTCGGACGCGACCGTCAGAGCGATCCTGTATAACGAGCAGAGGGAAGAGAACGGGTAGTCGAGCGATCGTACGTACGGGAGGAGGGGAACCGATGGTCCGCGGTTGGACGGGTCTGCGTCCCGCTCTCGTGCTGCTCTTCCTGGTCCTGGAAGTGGCGCTGCTCGACACCGGCAGCCTCTACGCCACCGTCGCGCTCGCCGCGACCGCCGCGGCCTTCGCCGCGCTCGCGGTCTGTGCCCTCGTCGCCTCGCGCTGCGCGCCCGCCGTACCGCGCACCCGGGTGCGTACGGCCATCCGCGACCGTGACCTCCGTACGGCCTTCCTGCCCCAACGCGATCCCGACGCCCGGGGGCGCACCCGGCCCCGGGCTCCCGGCCACGCCCTCCGGGCGACCTTCGCGTAGGGCACATCCAGGCACGTTCACGTAGCCGGCCCCGCGCGGGTCGTCATGCCGCCATGTCCCACTCCCGGCACGACGAGACCCCCGGAGGGCTCACCCATGTCCGTCTTCGCCAACCTGGTCGAGCGACTCGCCGACCTCCTCCAGCCGCTGTTCGGCGCCTCCGCGGCCGCCGCAGCGATCGTCCTGTTCACCGCGCTCGTACGACTCCTCGTCCATCCCCTGTCCCGGGCCGCCGCGCGCGGCCAGAAGGCCCGGACCGCGCTCCAGCCGAAGATCGCCGAGCTGCGGAAGAAGCACGGGAAGAACCCCGAGAAGCTCCAGCGGGCCGTGCTGGAGCTGCACGCCGAGGAGAAGGTGTCGCCGCTGGCCGGCTGCCTGCCCGGGCTGCTCCAGGTGCCCGCGTTCTTCCTGCTCTACCACCTGTTCTCCAGCGACACGATCGGCGGGCGGGCCAATGAGCTGCTCGACCACCAGTTGTTCGCCGCGCCGCTGGGGGAGCGGTGGGTGGACGCGCTCGACGGTGGTCTCTTCGGTGGGGCGGGGCTCGTCTACGCCGGGCTGTTCGTGGTCGTCGCCGGGGTCGCGGCGTTCAGCTACCGCCTCAGCAAGCGCATGATGGCCGCGAACCCGGCACTCCCGGTCGGTGGCGAGCAGGTGGCGGGGCTCGGGGCGGTGACCAAGGTGATGCCCTTCATGTCCTTCTTCACGCTCGTCACCGTGGCCGTCGTGCCGCTGGCCGCCGCGCTGTACGTCGTGACCAGTACGACGTGGAGTGTCGTCGAGCGCGCTGTGCTGTACCGATAGCCGGCCGGGTACGTGACGGTCCAGTACATGAACTGGGTATTGCGGAGTGCACTCCCAGCTTGGAGGATCGACCAGTCCTCCGATGGCTGCCCCGCCGCATCCGGGTCGCAGGCCTCGGGCGGGCGCCCGCGATCGAGGGAGACGTGATCATGAAGCTGCTGCGAGTCGGTACGGCGGGGACCGAGCGGCCCGCACTGCTCGACGCCGACGGGACCCTGCGGGACCTGTCGGGCGTCGTGCCGGACATCGACGGGGCGCTGCTCGCGGACGACTCGGCGCTCGGCCGGGTCCGTGCCGCCGCCGACGCCGGTGAGCTGCCCGCACTGGACGCCACCGGGCTGCGGATCGGGCCGCCGCTGGGGCGGATCGGCAAGATCGTCTGCATCGGGCTGAACTACCACGACCATGCGCGTGAGACGGGTGCCGAGCCGCCCGCCGAGCCGGTCGTCTTCATGAAGGCGCCGGACACGGTGATCGGGCCGAACGACACGGTGCTCGTGCCGCGCGCGTCCCGCAAGACCGACTGGGAGGTCGAACTGGCCGTCGTCATCGGGCGCACGGCCAGGTACCTGGGGTCCGCGGAGGAAGGGCTCGCGCATGTCGCCGGGTACGCGGTGGCGCACGACGTGTCCGAGCGGGAGTTCCAGATCGAGCGGGGCGGGACCTGGGACAAGGGGAAGAACTGCGAGACGTTCAATCCGCTGGGGCCCTGGCTGGTGACGGCGGACGAGGTGCCCGATCCGCAGCGGCTGTCGCTGCGGCTGTGGGTCAACGGGGAGTTGAAGCAGGACGGGACGACGGCCGAGCAGATCTTCCCGGTGGGGGAGGTCGTGCGGTATCTCAGTCAGTTCATGACGCTGTACCCCGGGGATGTGATCAACACGGGGACGCCGGCAGGCGTGGCGCTGGGGGAGCCCGAGCCCAAGCCGTTCCTTCGGGCCGGGGACGTCGTGGAGCTGGAGATCGAGGGGCTCGGGCGGCAGCGGCAGGAGTTCAAAGACGCCTGAGGGGCGGGGAGCTGCGGAGCGTTCGCGACTGCGGGTTCGGCGTGGTCGTTCGCGCAGTTCCCCGCGCCCCTGAAGGGTCAGCCCAGCAGCAGAGGTGCCAGGTCGCGCCATGCCTTCCTCGGGAGGGCGTCGCGCGGTTCGCCGTCAAGGACCTGGAGGGCGAGGTGGTCCGCTCCCGCCTCGAAGAAGGCGTCGATCTTGGCGCGGATCGCCGTGTCGTCGCCCCAGGCGAACAGGGCGTCGACGAGGCGGTCGCTGCCGCCGTCCAACAGGTCGTCCTCGGTGAAGCCGTGCCGGAGGAAGTTGTTGGTGTAGTTCGGCAGCGGGAGGTAGATCTCCAGGAACTCGCGGGCCAGGGCGCGGGCGCGGGCCGGGTCCGTCTCCGGGATGACGCCCAGCTCCGGGGCCAGCAGCGGGGCCTCGCCCAGGATCTCGCGGGCGTGCGCGGTGTGCTCCGGGGTGACCAGGTACGGGATCGAGCCCGCCGCCCGGTCACCGGCCAGCCGGAGCGACTTCGGGCCCAGGGCGGCCAGGAGGCGGCGCTCCGCGGGCACTCCGGCGGCGTCCAGGCCGTCGAGGTGGCCGACGAGCGCCGAGTAGGGGCGGGAGTACTGCTCCTCGCGCTTGGCGTGGCTCACTCCGAGGCCCAGCAGGAAACGCCCGGGGTGGGCCGACTCCAGGTCCCCGAAGGCCGTGGCGGCGGCGTCCGGCTCGTGCTGCCAGATGCTCTGGATGCTGGTGCCGACGGTGAGCTTCGAGGTCGCCTCGATCAGCGGGGCGGCGTTGGCGGCGGAGCTGTTGCCGCCCAGCCAGACGGCGCCGTAACCGAGCTCCTCCAGTTCGGCGGCGGCCTCGGCGAGTTCGCCGCGCCGGTCCGGGTCCTCCGAGCGCAGGCCGACGCTCCAGATGCCGTACCGGCCGACGGTTTCCTTCAGAGCGGTGGTCATCGGTGGGGGTCCCTCCGGTTGGGCGCCGTATGTGATCACGCGTACGGCAGGTGCCAACCGGGGGGACCCGGCACTAATTCCGTGCAGGCGCGGTGATTTCGGCGTGCTAGCGGTCCTTGCCGAGGAACTCCTCCAGCGCCTCCACCACGAACCGGTGGTCCTGGAGCTGCGGCAGCCCCGACACCGTCACCGCGCCGACCACGCCGACGCCCTCGACGGTGATCGGGAAGGAACCGCCGTGTGCCGCGTACGTGTCGGGGTCGAGGCGCGAGGACTCCTCGAACGTCGTGCCCTTGGCGCGGAAGCGGGCACCTACCAGGTAGGAGGCGGAGCCGTAGCGCTCGACGACCCGGCGCTTGCGGGCGATCCAGGCGTCGTTGTCGGGTGTGGAGCCGGGCAGTGCCGCGTGGAAGAGCTGCTGGCCGGCACGGTGGATGTCGATCGCGACCGGGGCCTGCCGCTCCCGGGCCATGCCGACGAGGAGCGAGCCGAGCGCCCAGGCGTCGTCGTGGGTGAACTGGCGGAACACCAGGCGGCGTTCCTCCTTCTCCAGTTCCTCCAGGCTCGGGGTGAGCTCCGGGTGGAACTTCGGGGTCAGCTCCTGGCTGTGCGAAGGGTTGTGCGCGCTCTTGTGTGTCACAGGGTCACCGTCACCTTCTCGCGGGCCGAACGACGGGCGGCCTCCAGTACGTCCAGGGCGGCGGCCGCCTCCAGCGCGGTCACCGGGTTCGGGGCCCCCTCCAGCAGGGCCTTCGCCACGGCCGCATAGTAAGCGGGGTAGTCGCCCGGCAGGGTCGGTTCGGGGCGGCCGCCTCCCGTGACCGGGGACTCGCCGGAGCCCACGCGACCCCACAGCGACTCGGGCTCCACTCCCCAGCCGGGCCCGGGGCGGTGGCCTTCGCGCAGGGCCGCCTCCTGGGGGTCGAGGCCGTACTTGACGTAGCCCGCGGCGGAGCCCAGGACGCGGAAGCGGGGGCCGAGCTGGGCGGTCGTCGCGGAGACGTGGAGGTGGGAGCGGACGCCACTGGCGTGCGTGATCGCGATGAACGTGTCGTCGTCCGTCTCGGCGCCCGGGCGGCGGATGTCCGACTCCGCGTAGACGGTGGCCGCCGGGCCGAAGAGGACCAGCGCCTGGTCGACGACATGACTGCCGAGGTCGTACAGCAGACCTCCGATCTCTGCCGGGTCGCCGGACTCCCGCCAGCCGCCCTTCGGCTTCGGACGCCAGCGCTCGAAGCGGGACTCGAAGCGCCAGACGTCACCCAACTCGCCCTCGGCCAGCAGCTTGCGCAGCGTGAGGAAGTCGTTGTCCCAGCGGCGGTTCTGGAAGACGGAGAGGAGCAGTCCGCGCTCCTCGGCCAGGGCGGCCAGCTCGCGGGCCTCGGCCGCCGTGCCCGCGACGGGCTTGTCGACCACGACCGGCAGACCGGCTTCGAGCGCGGTGGTCGCGAGCGGCACGTGCGTCTTGTTCGGGGACGCCACGACGAGCACGTCCAGCTCCCCGGCCCGGTCGAACAGCTCGTCCGGGCCGGCGGCGAGGCGCACGTCCGGGAACTCGGCGCGGGCCTGCTGCTGCCGCTCGGGGTTCGAGGTGACCACCGTGTCGAGGGCGAGGCCCTCGGTGGCGGCGATCAGCGGGGCGTGGAAGACGGAGCCGGCGAGGCCGTAGCCGACGAGGCCGACGCGGAGGGGCGAGCCGGATGTGCCGGATGTGCCGAGGGGTGTGCCAGTCATGCCACCCACTTTGGCAACGCTGTTGCCAAAGTGCAAGCGCCGGGGACAATAGGTGGCGTGAACAGGGCGAAGGACCGTACGGGCACAGTGGGCGGAGTGGGTGGCATGGCCGGCACGGGGGCCGGAGCGAACCTGCTCGCCCTGCGCAGCCACAACGCCGCGCTGGTGCTCGACCTGCTGCGGACGGCCGGGTCCGACGGCATCAGCCGGCTCGAACTCGCCGAGCGGACCGGCCTCACCCCGCAGGCGGTCAGCAAGATCACGGCCCGGCTGCGGGAGGACGGGCTCGCGGCGGAGGCGGGGCGCCGCGCGTCGACCGGAGGCAAGCCGCGCACGGTGCTGCGGCTGGTGCCCGAGGCAGGGCACGCGGTGGGGGTTCACCTGGACCGGGACGAGGTCCGGGCCGTGCTCGTGGATCTGCGCGGGACGGTGGTGGGGGAGCGGCGGGCCGCGCTGGACCTGGGGGCGGGCGCGAGGGCGGTGCTGACGGCGGTGGCGGAAGCCGTGCGGGCGACGGTGGCGGAAGCCGTGCGGGTGCCGGTGACGGAGGCCGTGCGGGTGCCGGCGACCGAGGTGCTGCCCGCCGGACCGCTGCTCGCCCATGCCGGTTCCCTGCTCGGGGTGGGGGTGGCGCTGCCCGGGCCGCTCGACCACGTCCGGGGTGTGCTGCACCGGGTGACCGGTTTCCCCGAGTGGGACGGCTTTCCGCTGCGGGAGGCGCTGGCGGAGCGGCTCGGGGTGCCGGTCGTGGTCGACAAGGACACCAACGCGGCGGCGCTGGGCCTGGCGGCCGGGGGCGAGGGCGGCTCCTTCGCGTACCTGCACCTCGGTACGGGGCTGGGGGCCGGTCTGGTGATCGGCGGGAGCGTGCACCGGGGAGCCCGGACCGGTGCCGGGGAGTTCGGCCACCAGGTGATCCAACTGGACGGCCCGCCGTGCACCTGCGGCGACCGCGGCTGCGTGGAGGCGCTCTGCCTCGATGCGGTGGCGCGCGGCGAAGTCGACGAGGCGGCGCGGGTGCTGGGAGCGGGTGCGGCGAACCTGGTCGGGCTGCTCGACATCGACGTCGTCCTGCTGGGTGGCCGGACGGTGGCCGCGACGCCGGACGCGTTCGTGCGGGGGGTCGGGGCGGTGCTAGGGGCGCGGGCCCGGAGGACGGGGGAGGACGCCGTGCCGGTACGTGTCGCGCCGGGTGGAGGGCGAGTCGTGGCGGTGGGGGCGGCTCAGCTGGTGCTGGGGCCGGTGTTCGGGCGGGGGGACGGCTGAGGGACGGAAGCCGGATCCGTGGTGGGGATGGGGGCCGGATGCGGGTTGGGGG
>NZ_DF968471.1:0-246 GCF_001270025.1 Streptomyces azureus
CTGGGCCGGATGCGCTCGGACCGGGTCCTGCGCCGGGCGGCACCGCCCCGCGAGCCGGGCACCCGGGGTCGTCCGCCCCGCCACGGCGACGAGTTCGTCTTCGGCGACCCGGCCACCTGGAACACTCCCGATGCGGCGACTGTGACCGAGACCCGTCTGTATGGCACCGCCACGGCCAGGGCCTGGGACCGGCTCCACCCCAGGCTGACTCACCGCTCTGCGTGGGTCTCCCAGCTGGGCACATTG
>NZ_DF968472.1:0-2891 GCF_001270025.1 Streptomyces azureus
GGCCCCCACCCCGGGCGCACCGAAACCCAGCCGCCCGATCCCCACCCCGGGCGAGGTCTTCCCGCGCCGCAAGCCCACCCCGCCACCCCCGGCGAACCCCCAGCAGCTCGCCGCGGGCTGACGTGGCTACTCTGGGTCCATGGACTACGTCTCCGCGCTCCTGCCCCCGGTCGTCATGGCCATCTTCTTCATCGGCGTGATCCGGGTGATCGTGAAGACACAGGGCGGCGTCAACAAGGCCAAGGAGGACGCGGCCGTCGACGCCGCCCTCGCGCGCGTGGAGGGCGCCCGACAGCCCTCCGCGACGCCCCCGAAGGCCGAAGCCTGACCGACCGCTGCCGCCCCCGGCGCAGCGCTCTGACGGCGTACGACTCGTGCGCGGCCCTCCGCGAGGCTCGCACTTTCGAGTCGTACGCCCTTTTTGCTCCCGTTCGCCGGTGAAGCGCACGTCCGCCACGCCATTGCCTAGATCTCCCACTATTGTTCTGAGGTGTGCCTCGCCCATTGGGAGAACTCGAAGACGCGGTCATGTCGCGGGTGTGGAAGTGGAACCGCCCGGTGACCGTTCGAGAAGTCCTGGAAGATCTTCAGAAGGAGCGGTCCATCGCGTACACCACCGTGATGACCGTTTTGGACAATCTCCATCAGAAGGGCTGGGTGCGCCGCGAGGCGGAGGGCCGTGCCTATCGATATGAGGCGGTCTCCACACGTGCTGCCTACGCCGCCGCCCTGATGAACGAAGCCTGGTCGCAGAGTGACAACCCCGCCGCGGCTCTCGTCGCCTTCTTCGGCATGATGAGCGACGAACAGCGAGAGGCTCTCCGCGATGCCGTGCGCATCGCCCAGGTCCCGGAAACCCAGAAACCGACCGGATCGTCTGAACCGGCCGAACCAGCGGAACGAACCGAACCGGTGGAACGAACCGAACCGGTGGAACGAACCGAACCGGTGGAACCGCCGGAGAACCCCGCCTCCGCTCAGGACACCGACGGGCGATAGCGTCCCGTCATGTCCGCGAAGAGCCCCGAAGCCCCCGCAAAAGCCATCACCGTCCGGCGGGCCCGTACCAGCGATGTCCCGGCCGTGCGCCGCCTCCTTGACGCCTACGTCCGCGGCGGCATCCTGCTCGACAAAGCAACGGTGACGCTTTACGAGGACATCCAGGAGTTCTGGGTCGCGGAACGGGACGACAACGCCGAGGTCGTCGGCTGCGGCGCCCTGCACGTGATGTGGGAAGACCTCGCGGAAGTGCGCACTCTCGCCGTGAAGCCCGGCCTGAAGGGCGCGGGCGTCGGACACCGGTTGCTGGAGAAGTTGCTGCACACCGCCCGCTGGCTCGGCGTTCGCCGCGTTTTCTGTCTGACCTTCGAAGTCGACTTCTTCAGCAAGCACGGCTTCGTGGAGATCGGCGAGACGCCTGTCGACACCGATGTCTACGCGGAGCTGCTGCGTTCCTATGACGAGGGTGTCGCGGAGTTCCTCGGTCTCGAACGAGTGAAACCGAACACCTTGGGCAACAGCCGGATGCTTCTGCATCTGTGATCGCCGGGACGGACACACAAGCCAGTTGCAAGTCGGTCGCAAGACCGCCTGCCCGGTTCCTCAAGGCATATTCCGCACGACCGCCCTGCCCGGGTGCCCTATGTCCGAAACGCGCACGTTTCCGGGCGGAGGCGGGGCTGCCGGTCTCTGCCGAGGGTTTGTGTTTTTCCGGCAAAAGCGGTTTGCTTTCCGAGGTACTGCAGTACTGCATATAACAGGGGACGGTGATACGGCGGACGCCGGCACACCCCGGCCCTGAAGATATCGATGAAAGGAAATCCGGTGGCACAGAAGGTTCAGGTCCTTCTTGTCGACGACCTCGACGGTGGCGAGGCGGACGAGACCGTGACGTTCGCGCTGGACGGCAAGACGTACGAGATCGATCTCACCACCGCCAATGCGGACAAGCTCCGCGGCCTTCTCGAGCCTTACGTGAAGGGCGGTCGTCGTACCGGAGGCCGCGCTTCGGGCGGGCGCGGAAAGGCGCGGGCGGCTTCGAGCGGCAGCCAGGACACGGCGGCCATCCGCGCCTGGGCGAAGGAGAACGGCTACGAGGTCAACGACCGCGGCCGTGTTCCCGCGACCATCCGCGAGGCCTACGAGAAGGCCAACGGCTGAACAGCGGCACTACCGACCCTGCGCGCGCAAGGCCGGCGGCTGCGCGCACGCGCGCCGCAGCCGGACCCGGTGGCACTGCGTGGCCACCGTGTTCACCAGCCGCACGAGATCGGGGGCGTCTCCACCGCCCCCCAACGCCGACAGCGTCGGCAGCGAGGCCTCGACCTCGCATCCCGGCTCGGGGGGCCGCAGCCACACAGCGGCCCCCTGGGAACCGAACCGGCCCAGGGGAAGCGGCCGGCCGCGGGAGGAGCCGGGCTCGGGGGAGAACGCGCCGTCCGTCTCGGGGGCCGACGGCGCGAACGCCTGGCGAGGCAGCGGCCCGCCCCTCTCGGCGGCCACCGGGGGCCTCAACCCCTCGCAGGGCAGCGGTCCGCCCCTCGCGCGCGATACCGAGCCGTCCGCCTCGCGGAAAAACGCCGCGCCCGTCTCGTTAGCCAGCGGCCAGTCCCTCTCGTCGGGCAGCAGCCCGCCTGCCCCGCGCGGCATCGGGCTGTCCGTCTCGCGGAACAACGACGCGCTCGTCTCGCAGGGCGGCAGCGCGCCCTTCTCGCGCGGCATCGAGCTGTCCGTCTCGCGGAACAACGATGCGCTCGTCTCGTCAGGCGGCAGCCCGCCTGTCTCGCGCGGCACCAAACCGCCCCTCTCGCGCGGCATCGAGCCGTCCGCCCCGTGGAACAACGGCGCATCCATCCCAGGCGGCCACGGCGCCTCCATGGCACCGCCCGCCC
>NZ_DF968473.1:0-2980 GCF_001270025.1 Streptomyces azureus
GGGGTACGGGCCGTACTCGCCTATTGGCAGGAACGGCTCGATCAACTTCCACTGCTCGTCGGTGAGTTTCCTGCGCGCCACGACCGACTTCCTACCGGATCCGCCTCCCGGACGGACCCGATTCGGCAAGATTGATCCCGACATCACACAGACCCGACGAGATCGAGTTCGTCGTCGCCAACGAGGAGTCCGCCCGCGTCAACGCCCTCATCGGCGGGCAGGTCGAGTACGCCCACGAGCTCAACCCCACCACCGCCCGCGCCCACGAGGACAAGGGACAGATCGAGATCGTGCGGCTGCGCAACAGCGCCATGCAGGGGTTCTGCATGAAGACCGACCGGGCCCCCTTCGACGACAAGCGGGTGCGCCAGGCGTTCTTCCTCATCGCCGACCGCAAGGAACTCGTCGACGGCGCCCTGTCCGGCGCGGGCGAGGTCGGCAACGACCTGTTCGGCAAGGGCTACGAGTACTACGCCGACGGCCTTCCCCAGCGCGAGCAGGACCTCGACAAGGCCCGCTCCCTGCTCAAGCAGGCCGGCGCCGAGAACCTCAAGGTCACCCTGGACACCTCGGCCGTCGCCGCCGGATTCACCGAAGCCGCCAGCATCTTCCGCGACCAGGCGAAGAAGGCAGGCGTCACAATCGACGTCAAGATGGGCAGCAAGGACTCGTACTGGAGCGACATCCTCGACGGCGGCACCCTGTGCTGCTACCGCTCCGGCGCCATGCCCATCGAGGCCCACATCTCCCAGCGCCTGCTCACCGACTCCACCACCAACGCCACCAAGTGGCAGCACAAGGACTTCGACGCCCTCTACCAGCAGGCCCAGTCCACCCCCGACAAGACCGACCGCGCCGCCGTCTACGAGCGTATGCAGCGCCGCCTGTACTCCGAGGGCGGCTTCCTGATCTGGGGCTTCGCGGACTGGATCATCGGAACGGCCCGCACGGTGAAGGGGGTTGAGACCAAGGCGCCCGCAAACACCATCGACTGGGTCCGCTTCGACAAGGTGTGGCTCGCGTGAGCGGACTTCGCTCCTTCGTCGCCCGGCGGCTGCTCCTCGGCGTCGCGCAGACCGTGGCCGTGGTGCTGCTGGTCTTCGCGCTCACCGAGGCGCTGCCGGGTGACGCCGCCGTCGCCCTGGCCGGGGACCAGCCCGACCCTGCCCGCATCGAGGCCATCCGCGAGACCATGGAGCTGGACCGGCCCGCGGTGGAGCGGCTGGCCGACTGGGCGGCGGGCCTGCTGCACGGCGACTTCGGCACTTCCCTGGCCTCCGGCCGCCCGGTCAGCCAGTACATCGCCGACGGTTTCGGCCCCACCCTGCTGCTGGCCGCGCTCACCATGGTGCTGCTCGTGCCGATCGGCTTCGGGCTGGGGGTACTGGCCGCCCGCCACGAGGGGCGGCTGCTCGACCGGCTGGTCAGCTCGGTGACGCTCGCCGTGTACGCGGTGCCCGAGTTCGCCCTCGGCGTGCTGCTGGTGACCGTCCTCGCCATCCAGCTGGGCGGGCTGCCGCCGACCGCCGTCGGTTACGGCACCGACCTGCTCTCCCACCCGGCCGCACTCGTCCTGCCCGTCCTCGTCCTGCTCGCCCGGCCCGTGTGCTCCCTGGTGCGTCTGGTGCGGGCCGGCATGATCGACGCGCTCGCCTCCCCGTACGTCGCGCAGGCCCGCCGCTACGGCATCTCCGGCGCCCGCATCCGCTACACCCATGCCCTGCCCAACGCCCTCGCCCCCGCCGCCCAGCAGCTCGCCCGCACCATCGACTGGCTGCTGTGCGGCGTCATCGTCGTGGAGGCGCTGTACGTGATCCAGGACTCGGCACCGTCCTGCTCAACGCCGTCGCCGAACGCGACGTACCCGTCGTCCAGGGTCTGGCGGTCGTCTTCGGTGTCTTGACCGTCATCCTCAACCTGGGCGCGGACCTGGTCGCCCACCGCCTCGCGCCCCGGTCGGGGGTGGCCGCGTGACGAGCTTGTGTACGGGCCGCTTCGCTCTCGGCGTCGGGGTCATCGCGGTACCCCTCGTCCTGGCCCTCCTCGGCCCGGTGTTCGCCGGTGAACCGGGCTCACGGGCCGCGTCCTTCATACTCGGCGACGGCCACTGGCTCGGCACCGACTTCGTCGGCCGCGACGTCTGGCAGCAGGTGCTGCACGGCGGCCGGCCGGTCGTGCTGACCGCCCTCGCCGCGACCGCCCTGGCCTACCTCGTGGCCCTGCCCATCGGCCTGTTCGGCGCGCTCACCCACCGCCGCTGGCTGGAGGAACTGCTGATGCGGCCCCTGGACGTGGTGCTCGCCATCCCGTCGTTGCTGCTGATCCTGCTGGCGGCGACGGTGTTCTCCCCCGGCGCCGTAGGGCTGGCCCTGCTGGTGGCGATGGTCAACGTGCCCGACGCGGCCCGCCTCGTGCGCGCCGCCGCCACCGAGGCCGCCGCCCGCCCCGCGGTCGAGGCGCTGCGCATGCAGGGCGAGACGTGGTGGCGCATGGCCGTCGGCTACGTCGGCCGCTCCATGCTGCGCACCCTGGCCGCCGACGCCGGCACCCGGCTGACCGGTGTGCTGTACCTGGTCGCCACTGCCGCCTTCCTCGGCGTCGGCGTGGCGCCCGACGCCGCCGACTGGGCGGTCATGGTCGACCGCAACCGCACCGGCCTGTTCGTCCAACCCTGGGCCGTCGTCGTCCCCGCCCTGCTGATCGTCGGCCTGACGATGGGCACGAACCTCCTCTTCGACGCCGCGCTGGACAAGGGCGGGAGACAGGGCGCCCCTGCCCGCACAGCCACGTCCGGAGGCACGGGCGGAACTCTCCTGAGCCGGACAGAGAAGGAAGCACGTCCGTGAACCACGAGAACGACACCACCGTGGGTCCCGTGGCCGAGATCCGCGACCTGCGCGTCGAGATCGACGGCAAGGCGATCGTCGACGGAGTCAGCCTCAAGGCCCTGCCCGGCAAGGTCACCGCGCTGGTCGGCGCC
>NZ_DF968474.1:0-1374 GCF_001270025.1 Streptomyces azureus
CCAGAGTCCTACCGGACCGACACCGCGCCCGGGGGCCATAACCAGGAATTGATCACAACTGAAGACAGTCCCTAGCTGCGTGGTGGTGTCCTGCGCGGTGGTGTCCGGAGATGCTGGTCAGTTGGGGTTGGTGACGCCGCCGTTGTCGAGTTCCTTGGTGTCGGCGGTGTAGGTGCGGTGGTACAGGTGGTTGTCGCGGCCGCGGCAGAACAGTTCGATGTTGCCGGGCTTGCGGGAGACCGCGGCGAGGTTGTCGTCGGTGAAGCCCGTGTCGAGAGCCTCCCACGCGCTCCAGACAGCGCCGTTCCACCAGCGGTGCTTCACCTGGTGATCGTGGTCTTTGGCGAAGACGTCCAGGCGGTCCGTGCCCCAGGTGCAGAGGGCGGGCCCGGATAGGAAACCGGTGCCGATGTCACGCCATTTGCTCCAGGCGGTGCCGTTGAAGACGCAGTGCCACAGCGTGTTCGTGACCGCTCCCCGGGCGACCACGTCGATCCGGCCCCCTCCCCAGGAGGCCGCCGCGACAGTGCCCTGGAAGTTGCCGGTGAGGCTCTTGAACGGCTGCCAGGAGGAGCCAGACGGGCAGGTGGCGTGCTCGAGCCCATTACTGGCGTCCAGGCAGAACATGTCGATGCGCTGCTCCTTGTCGGAGGTGGCATCCGGCCCACTGTGCGGGGCGGATGCCGCAGCCAGTCCGCTCCACAGCACGTGGCCCTCGTTGGTCTTGCTCCATTCCTTGTTCCAGCCGGATCCGTCGACGTAGGTCTTGCGGTAGACGTGCTGGCCAGGCCCCAAGCCGTAGACGGTGTAGAACTTCGGTTTGCTGGAGATGATGGCCGGGTCGTAGGCGAAGTAGCGGCCCAGGTCCTGCCCGTTATCCCAGCCTGAGCCCTCAGTCCACGACCGGCACACGATGCGGTTGGCGTGGTTTCGGGCCACCACCGTCATCCGTTCCGCTACTCGCGACGCGACGCTGGGCGCGGAGTCGATCGCATCGTCGCCGACCTTTTCCCATTTACTCCATGTCCCCATGCTTCAGTGCCCTCCCCTTTGTGCCGCTCACTGAGTCATGCGCGATCGGCGTCCCGGTCGCGGACGCCGCCGAGCAGAATGCTGCCCCCACACCAACGGAGATCACAACAATCGTTTCGGACGAGCGCCTAGTTCTCATTTCGCCAGTCCACGATGCTCCTGATGTCGGAGTGAGTTCAGAGACGATGGCATTCAGAGGTGCCTAAATTGAAACCTGAATCGTAATTCGTTGCATGCTGGCTAACAACGGCTAACAGAATGAGCTGAGTTGCCGGTGGGTGATGAGGTAGCAGGCGAGTTTGCGGAGCGCCTCGTGGATGTCGGCCCGCCTTTCCCAGCGCA
>NZ_DF968475.1:0-42220 GCF_001270025.1 Streptomyces azureus
GGCGACAGGTGCAGCCGGTCGGCGTCCCAGGCCCTGCGGTCCTGGACACTGCGCAGGGACCACAGGTCGAGGACCGGGCAGCCGTACCGGTCGGCGATGGCCCGGACATGCCCGTTGTACGTCGCGATCTTGCCCCGCAGGTGTTTGAGCACGGGCATCCCACGGGTGTCGAACCCGGTCGTCACCATCACCGTGCCGGCCACGGCGGTGAGCCGTACGAGGGCCCGCTCGAAACGCTCGGCCACCTCGTCCGGATCGGTACCGGGCCGGAGGATGTCGTTGCCCCCGGCGCAGAACGAGACGAGGTCCGGGGCCATGTCGACAGCCCGCGGAACCTGGTCCGCCACGATCTGGTCGAGGAGCTTCCCGCGCACGGCGAGGTTGGTGTACTGGAAGTCGCCTTCGGGCCGGCGGTCGGCGAGCAGGACGGCGAACCGGTCGGCCCAGCCGACGAACGCCCCGTCGGGGCCGGGATCACCGACGCCCTCGGTGAAGCTGTCCCCCACCGCCACGTACGACCCGATCACTGCTCTGCTGTCACTCTTCGAATCGTCTGCCACAGCCGCTCATGATTCACCCTCTAATGTGACCTACGCGACCGTAGGCAGGGGTTGACGGGCGGTGAGATAAGCCACTTCCCAAGTGTTCGCCAACTCCGGAATAGGTCACCCGTCAGCGATGTTGGGGGGTCAGTCGCCACACCCGGAAGCCCGTGATCCGGAAGTGGCTCCACACGGTCCGGAAGGCGAAGTGCCCGCTGGTGTACGGCTGCGGATCCGCGTAGTCGAAGACGAGGCGCCCGTTGTTCCACCACCTGACCGTCGAGCCGTCGGAGACGATCCGGACCCGGTTGGGCTCGTTGGGGACCAGCAGCGGCTCGGTGTAGTCGTAGACCAAGGGCCGCACACCGGGCTCGCCGACGTACCGCCGCAGCCGGGTCGTGGTGTTGTAGTTGGCGCCGTAACCGGCGTAGTACGTCGTCAGGTGGTCGTACTCCTCCAGCGCCCCGCCGCGCGGCGTGGCGAAGAGATCTCCGGGGGAGCGTACGTCGGTCGCGTTCCAGAAGTTGTTGAGGTCCGAGACACGGTCGTTGACCCCGCCCTCGGAGACCGGCGTGGCGGTGTACTCGAGGACGTACGGCCCGTCGAGCCGCCGTCTGAACCACACGGTCGCCCCGCTCGGTACGTCGATCTCCAGAACGCCGCGAGAGGCGGTCACGCTCCCGCTGTCCTGGAGTTCGGTCGCCCACTGGGCGAGGCCGTGGCAGAAGTCGTCGTGGGCGATGAGGCGGCGGTGCCGGGGCGCGGCGTAGGCGGCGCCCGTCGGGACGAGGGCCGCCAGGCCGGCTCCGGCGGCCAGGGCTGCGAACGCTCTGCGAGTGGTCGGCACGGGACACGTCTCCTTGGGGATCCGCCTGGAAGGCTCTAGAAAGCGCTTGCACTCCGGACGGGATCACTGTGTCCCAACTGCCGCCCGCTGTCGATCCCTTGGGCCGGCCGATCACCACAAGCCCACGCACACACCGAAGGCCGGACCCGGGGATCGGGGTCCGGCCGACGGTTGCGTGTGAGGCAGGTGGTCGTGCGGTCGGTCAGCCGACGGAGACGCCGTGCGAGCGCAGGTAGGCGACCGGATCCACGTCCGAGCCGTAGTCCGGCGTGGTGCGGATCTCGAAGTGCAGGTGCGGTCCGGTCACGTTGCCGGTGGCACCGGAGAGGCCGATCTGCTGTCCGGCGCTCACGGTCTGGCCCGCCGAGACGGAGAGCGAGGACAGGTGGGCGTACTGCGCGTAGCTGCCGTCGTTCAGCTTGATGACGACCTGGTTGCCGTACGCACCGCCCCAGCCCGCGGAGACGACCGTGCCCGCGCCGACGGCCTTGAGCGAGGTGCCCGTCGGGACGACGAAGTCGACACCGGTGTGGTAGCCGCTGGACCACATGCTGCCGGACATCCGGTACGGGGTGCCGACGGTGGCACCGTCCACCGGGGCGCTGTAGCCGCTGGAGGTCGCGGCGGCCGGCTTGGCGGCAGCCGGCTTCGAGGACGACTCGGAGGCGGACGGCTTCGGAGCCGAGGGCTTGGAAGCCGAGGGCTTGGAGGCCGAGGGCTTCGACGGGGACGGGGACGAGGACTTGGGCTCGCCCGCTGCCGCCCTCTTGCCGATCGACAACTTCAGGCCTGGGTGGATCAGCGACGGGTCGTCGCCGACGGCGTCACGGTTGTCCGCGTAGAGCTTCTTCCAGCCGCCGTCGACGTTCTGCTCGTCGGCGATCTTCGCGAGATAGTCACCGGCCCGCACGGTGTAGGTGCGGGCGCCCGTGGCCTTTTCGGCGGCCTTCTTCTCGGCGGCCGGAGCGGACTGGACGGACTTTTCCGGAGTCGACTGCGGGGTGGCGGCGTGGGCGCCGGCGGCCCCCATGAGCGGAAGGGCGAGAGCGGCCCCGCCGGTTCCGGCGACGGCGATGGAGCGGGTGAAACGCTGAATCTTCGGGCGGCGGTGCTTACCCTTCGCGGGCATGGCGAATTCCTCTCCGGCGCCTACGAGGTGAGCTGTCGGGTTCGGACTGGAGATGCCCGGCCGCGCCGAGGCGCGGCTTAACCCCAAGCCGTTCCGGGAACCGGAACAGGCGTCTTACCTGTGGGTCCCCCGCTCCTGCCGTACACGGGTCAGTGTGTGCGGGCTCCGGGCGGCGGCAGGATTAGGCGTCCGTCCGGATTGGTGTGGAACGTAAGCGACCAAGACGCAAAGGGACAAGCTTGCGGTTGCCTGTGACGGCGTTTTTCTTGACGCATCGGCACATTTTCCGTCACGGAGCGTGGATTACCGATCTCCCGCTTTCCTCAATGCCCCTGAATATCGCCAGAATTACGTGCACATGGCAACAACGCATCGTCACGAATATGACGATGCTCACGCACCCCGACCTCATCTCCTTTACGATCGGGGCACGTTATGCCGAAACAACCGAAGCACTCCCTATTCGGACAGAAAGGCTACTTACGCTTAAGCCGGACGACAGTGGCATCCAGATCCCCGCGCAGACCGACCCGCAGCCCGTGATGGAGCAGCACGGCACCCCGGTGAACTTCGCCCGTTTCGAGGCATTCGTACGATGCCGTGGGGTCGAGGCCCCGCAGCCGGAGCGCCGGGACGGGCTCGCCGTAGCGCTGCGCCTGGAGCCAGGCGAGGAGGACGGTCTCGTCACCGAGGGCGTACTGCACGGCGCTCAGGCCGCCCTCCGGCGGGCGCAGCCGGTACTGATCGCCGCGCTGCACCACGGGCCGGATCTCCTTGTAGAGCGCCACCCAGTCCCGCGCCTCGGCGAGCTCCTCCTGCGTCCACCGCGTGAGGTCGCCGCCGACCCCGAGCACCCCGGCCATGGCACTGACGAACCGGAACCGCAGGGAACTGGCCCGCTGGTTGAGCATGGCGTTCGGACTGTCGGTGACCCAGGCGGCCATGACCCGGGCCGGATGGATCTGGCTGAAGCCGTGCTGGATGGCGAGCCGGTCGAGCGGGTCGGTGTTGTCCGAGGTCCACACCTGGTCCGTGCGGCTGAGCACACCGAGGTCGATCCGGCCGCCGCCGCCCGAGCAGGACTCGAAGGCCACTCCGGGATGGGCGGCCCGCAGCCGGTCCAGCAGGGCGTAAAGAGCGTGGACGTGGTCGACCCACAGCCGCTGCGGGTAGGGGTCGTCCGGCCAGCCGGCGTCGGTGAAGCAGCGGTTGAAGTCCCACTTGACGTAGTCGATCGGGGCGCTGGAGAGGAGCCCGTCGAGCTGTTGCCAGAGGTACTCCTGGACGTCCTCGCGGGCGAGGTTCAGTACAAGCTGATTCCGGAACTCCGTCCGCTTTCGTCCCGGTTGGTACTGCACCCATTCCGGGTGCGCGCGGTACAGGTCGCTGTCGGCGTTGACCATCTCCGGCTCGACCCAGATCCCGAACTGCATGCCGAGGCCGTGCACATGGTCGGCGAGCGGCTTGAGGCCGCCCGGGAAGCGGTCCGGGTTGGGAGTCCAGTCACCTAGCCCGGCCCGGTCACTCGTACGCGCCCCGAACCAGCCGTCGTCGACCACGAACAGCTCGACGCCCATGGCAGCGGCCCGCTCGGCGAGCGCCCGCTGCTGCTCCTCGGAGATGTCGAACTCGGTGGCCTCCCAGGAGTTGAACAGCACCGGCCGGTCCTGGTCGGCGTCCGGGATCACGTACGCCCGCTGGTAGGCGTGCCAGGCGCGGCTCGCCCCGCCGAAGCCGCCGTCGGTCCAGAGCCCGGCGAAGACGGGAGTCGTGTACGACTCCCCCGTGCCGAGCACCACCAGGCCCGAGTCGTCGTATCCGGCCCCGCCGGTGATCTGCACGCGCGCGTCCGGGAGCTGGGCCACGGCGATCCGCCAGGACCCGGACCAGCCCAGGGCGCATCCGTAGACCTCGCCGCGCTCCTCGGTCGCGTCGGTGTCGAGCGCGACCCACGGCAGGTGCTGGTGACCGGTGTGGCCGCGGCGGCTGCCGATGACCTTCTCGCCGTGGGTGAGGACGGAGCGCTCCAGCCGGGACTCGGCGCCCCAGCGGCCGTGCAGCTGGGACAGCCGCCAGGTGTCGCGGTCGGGCAGGGTCCAGGTGGCGGAGTCGGCGCGCAGCACCTCGACGGCAGGGCCGCGGTTGTCGAGGGTCACCCAGCGCTCGACGACGTCCGTCGAGGAGCGTATCCGGTAGTGCAGCGTGATGCTCAGATCACCGTCGCGGAAGCGCAGCCGCAGCTCGCCGTCCCCGGCGTCATGCCCCTCGTAGGTCCACTCGGTGCCGCGCCGCTGCGGGGTACGTACGGACAGGGCGGGCCGGACGAAACGGGGGCCGCCCTCGACCGGGTACTCCTCGCGCCCGTCGAGCGGGGACTCGAAGGGCCAGTAGTCCGGCAGCGGCCGGACGGCGAGGGCCTCGGCGTCGGCGAGGCCGATCCGGGGGCCCCAGTGCAGGTGCAGCAGTTCGCCGCGGTCGGTGACGTGGACGGCGTAACTACTGGCCGGCCCCGAGAGCACCCACGTACGACCGTCTTCGGAGATGTCGAGCATCAAGGCCTCACAGATTCGAACAGGCCCGATCAGGTGCGACCAGGCCCCAACATCATCAAGGCCTGCGGGGGCTCCCGGCAACGTCTGTGGACAACTCATTGCCCCAGGCAGGCATGTCGTATCGTCGAGTGGTGCCCGTCGACGAGCCGCGTCGGCGGCGCCGAAGGGGAGGAGCCCTCGTGACGCAGCAGGTCCCGTCGACCGAGCCCGAGCTGGCCGGAGTGCGCAACTTCCGGGATGTGGGCGGACTGCCGACCGTGGACGGACGGCGGGTGCGGCAGGGGGTGCTGTTCCGCAGCGGCCACCTCGCGCATGCGACCGGTGAGGACGCCGCCTTCCTCACCACTCTGGGCCTGCACACGATCTTCGACTTCCGCAACGCCGCGGACCAGAAGCTGGAGGGGCCGGACGTCGAGCTGCCGGGCGTGCGCAATGTGAACCTGCCGCTGAGCGACCCGGCCGACGGCGCCGAGTTCTGGCGGATGGTCCGCGACGGCGACCTGGACCAGCTGCGCGCGATCCTCTCGGACGGCAAGGGCGCCAACCGGATGATCGCCTCGTACCGCACGATCATCAGGAACCGCACGGCCGAGCACTCCCAGGTGCTGCGCGCGCTCGCCGAGGACAGCGTCCCCGCCCTGATGCACTGCGCGGCGGGCAAGGACCGCGCGGGTCTGTCCGTCGCGGTGACGCTGCTCGCCCTGGGCGTCGAGCGCGAGGCGATCGTCGACGACTACCTGAAGTCCAACGCCAAGCACCGCCGCTACAAGGTGCACCGCAGCAGCTCCGCCGCCTCGGCCTACTCCCCCGAGGTCATGGACCTGCTCAGCCCCCTGTTCGACGCGCGCGCCGAGTACCTCGCGGCGGCCTTCGACACCATCGAGGAGACCTGGGGCGGCGTCGACGCCTATCTGGAGAAGGGGCTCGGACTCACCCCGGAGACCCGGGAGCGGCTGCGCGAGCGACTGCTCGACTGAGGAACACGGCTAGCGGGCCCCCGCCTCGAACAGGAAGTACGCGAACGCGGCGAAGATGTGCCCCACCACGAGGTAGATGAACAGCCGCACCCACAGGGCCCGGGGGAACTTCTCCTCCATGTCCTTCACGGCGTGCCTCCAGGGGTGGGGCCCAGGCACAGGGTGGCCGTGGGGCTCTGCAAGAGGGTGTGGACGAAGAGCAGTTCGACACCGTCCGGGTCCTGGGCGGCGATGCGGTGCGGGGTGAGCGAGTCGAAGTGTGCGCTGTCGCCGGGCGCGAGCTGGTGCGTGGTGTCGCCGAGGCTCAGCCGCAGCCGCCCCCGGAGCACATGGAGCCACTCCTCACCGGGGTGGACGCGCACGATGTCGCCCTGGGAGCCGTACGGGACGTGGACGCGCAGGGCCTGCATCCCGCGCCCGGAGGCGCCGGCCTGCCAGTACGTCCAGCCGCCCGCGGCGGTCGGTTCCATGTCGGCGGCGCGGATGACGGCGTCCCGGTCGGCGACGGTCTCGCCGAGCAGCTCGGAGACCGTCGTACCGTAGATGCGGGCGAGCGCGAGCAGCATCGGCAGGGAGGGCTGGCGCTGCCCGGTCTCCAGGCGGGAGAGGTGGGCGGGCGACAGCCCGGCGGCGCGGGCCGCGGCCTCCAGGGTCAGGGAGGCCCGGCGCCGCAGGGCGCGCAGCTGCGGCGCGACGGCGGGCAGCGCACCGGCCGCCTGGTCGGCCGACGGGTCGGTCCCGGAGGACCGCCCGGTCTCGGAGGAGCTCATGCCTCCATTCAGCCGGAGCCTTGCCTCAGCGGCAAATTTCTTGCCTCTGAGGCAAAAACGCGCTTATCGGTTGGCCACCGCCTGCTTGACCAGCGTCTTCCCGAAGTCCCAGACCAGCCCGCCGTCGTGCGCGTCGTCCATCACGGCCGTGAAGGCGTCGACGAACCGGTCCACCTCCCGCTCGCCGATGATCAGCGGCGGGATCAGCTTGATCACCTCCATGTGGTCGCCGGAGACCTGGGTGAGGATCCGGTGCTTCTGGAGGAGCGGTACGACGACCATCTGCGCGAACAGTCCCTTGCGGGCGGCCTGGAGCACGGCCCAGCGGCTGCGCAGCTTCAGCGACTTCGGGCGGCCGAACTCGATGCCGATCATCAGGCCCCGGCCGCGGACGTCGGCGAGCATCTCGTACTTGTCCGTCAGCGCCGCGAGCCGGGATCTGAGCCGTTCCCCGGTGGCACGGACGCCGGCGACGATCTGCTCGTTCTCCATCACCGACAGCACCGCCAGGCCCGCCGCCATGGCCTGCGCGTTGGACCCGAAGCTCGCCGAGTGGACCAGCACCCGGTCCATGGACGAGTAGACCTTCTTGAAGATCCAGTCCTTGCCGAGCGTGGCGCCCACCGGCACGTATCCGCCGGAGAGCGCCTTGGCCACGCACACCAGGTCGGGCTCCACTCCGTCCTCGTGCTGGTAGCCGTAGAAGTCGCCGGTGCGGCCGAGGCCCGTCTGCACCTCGTCGGCGATGAGCAGCGCCTTGTGCCGGTGCAGCAGTTCCTGGGCGGCCCGCAGATAGCCGGGCGGGGCCTCCAGCACGCCCTTGCCCTGGATCGGCTCGACGATCAGGGCGGCGACGTCGCCCTTCCTCAACTCCCTTTCCAGCGCGTCGAGGTCACCGAGGGGTACGGCCGTGTCGGGCAGCAGCGGGGCGAAGCCGTCACGGAAACCGGCCTCGCCGTTCACGGAGAGGGAGCCGGTGGTCAGGCCGTGGAAGGCGTGCGCGCAGTACAGGACTCTGGGCCTGCCGGTGACGAACCGGGCGAACTTCAGCGCCCCCTCGACCGCCTCCGTGCCGCTGTTACCGAAGAACACCCGGTCCAGGTGCGGACTGTGCGCGAGCAGCTTCTCGGCCAGCAGGCCGGGCAGCGGCTGGCAGTCGAACCGGGTGAGGTCGGCGAGCTGGGCGTCCAGGACGTCGTGCAGGGCCTTGCGCACCACCGGGTGGTGGCGGCCCAGACCCATCACCCCGAACCCGGCGAGCATGTCCAGGTAGTCGTTGCCGTCCGCGTCGTAGAAGTAGGCGCCCTCGGCGCGCTCGTAGACCTTGTCGAAGCCGATGGTGTGCAGCATGCGCGGGAGCTGGTGGTTGAGGTACCGGGTGTGCAGCTCGTAGCGCTCGGCTCCGCGTTCGGCGAGCAGTGCGCCGAGGTCGAACGCCTCGGCCTGCGACGACTCCGGCGCGGACTCGGCGGTTGTCATTCCTGTGGCTCCTTGGACAGCTCTTTCTTCACGGTCAGGCTCGCGCTGATCCGTCCGGCGACCTCGACGGGTGTCAGGCCGATGTCGGCGAGCACCTCGCCGCGCTTGGCGTGCGCGAGGAACTGCTCCGGGATCCCGAAGCGCCGTACGGGGACATCGACTTCGGCGTCGCCCAGGGCCAGCGCCACGGCCGAGCCAACCCCGGCCGCCCGGCTGTTGTCCTCGACGACGGCGACCAGGCGGTGCTCGGCGGCCAGGCCCGGGAGCGCCGGGTCGACGGGCTTGACCCAGCGGGGGTCGACGACGGTGCAGCCGATACCGCGCGCTTCGAGCAGCTCGGCGGCCTGGAGGCAGACGGGCGCCATCACGCCCACGGCCACCAGCAGCACCTGCGGCTCGGGAGAACGGTGCAGCACGTCCAGTCCGCCCACCCGGTCCACCGCCGGGATCGACGGGCCGACGGACTCCTTCGGGAAGCGCAGCAGCGTGGGGGCGTCGTCGACGGCGACCGCCTCGCGCAGCTGGGCGCGCAGCTGGTCGGCGTCACGCGGCGCGGCGATCCTGAGGCCGGGGACGACCTGGAGGACGGACATGTCCCACATGCCGTTGTGGGAGGCCCCGTCGACGCCGGTGACCCCGGCCCGGTCCAGCACGAAGGTCACCCCGCAGCGGTGCAGCGCCACGTCCATCAGGAGCTGGTCGAAGGCACGGTTGAGGAAGGTGGCGTAGACGGCGACGACCGGGTGCAGGCCGCCCGTCGCCAGGCCCGCCGCGGACACGGCCGCGTGCTGCTCGGCGATGCCGACGTCCCACACCCGGTCCGGGAACCGCTCGGCGAACCCGCCCAGGCCGACCGGATGCAGCATGGCGGCGGTTATCGCGACCACGTCGTCCCGCTCCTCGCCGATCCTGACGATCTCGTCGCCGAACACGGAGGTCCAGGAGAGGCCGCCCGCCGGCGAGAGCGGCGCGCAGGTCAGCGGGTCCATGACGCCGACGGTGTGGAAGTGGTCCTCCTCGTGGGCGAGGGCGGGCTCGTAGCCGCGGCCCTTCTCCGTGAGGCAGTGGACGAGGACCGGCCCGTGGAAGCGTTTCGCGCGCCGCAGCGCGGACTCCACGGCCCCGATGTCGTGCCCGTCGATCGGGCCCACGTACTTCAGGCCCAGGTCCTCGAACAGGCCCTGCGGGGCGAACGCGTCCTTGAAGCCCTTCTTCGCGCCGTGCAGGGCCTCGTAGAGGGTGCTGCCGACCAGGGGCGTGGCCTGGAGCACGTCCTTGCCCCAGGCCAGGACCCGCTCGTAGCCGTCGGTCGTGCGCAGGGTCGCGAGGTGGTTGGCGAGGCCGCCGATGGTCGGGGCGTAGGAGCGTTCGTTGTCGTTGACGACGATGATCAGCGGGCGGTTCTTGGCGGCGGCGATGTTGTTCAGCGCCTCCCAGGCCATGCCGCCGGTCAGGGCGCCGTCGCCGATGACCGCGACGACATGGCCCTTCTCCCCCTGCACCTGGCGGGCCTTGGCGAGCCCGTCGGCCCAGCCGAGCGCCGTGGAGGCGTGGCTGTTCTCGATGACGTCGTGCTCGGACTCCTCGCGCGAGGGGTAGCCGGACAGGCCGCCCTTGCCGCGCAGCTTGGAGAAGTCCTGGCGTCCGGTCAGGAGTTTGTGCACGTAGCTCTGGTGGCCGGTGTCCCACAGGATGCGGTCGACCGGCGACTCGAAGACCCGGTGCAGGGCGACGGTGAGCTCCACCACCCCCAGGTTGGGCCCCAGATGACCCCCGGTCCTGGCGACCGCGTGCACCAGGAACTCCCTGATCTCGTCGGACAGTTCGCCGAGTTCCGCCTCGGACAGCGCCTTCAGGTCGCGTGGTCCCCGGATGGTCTCCAGAATCGTCACGATCGGGCCCCCTTCGGTCCGTGCTCTTCAGCTCACGGTGACGGCCGGCTCCCCCGACCCCACGCCGTCCTGCTCCATCTGCTCGGCGAGCTTCATCGCCTCTTCGATCAGCGTCTCGACGATCTTCGACTCGGGGACGGTCTTGACGACCTCGCCCTTGACGAAGATCTGCCCCTTGCCGTTGCCGGAGGCCACCCCCAGATCGGCCTCCCGGGCCTCGCCGGGTCCGTTGACCACACACCCCATGACGGCGACCCGCAACGGCACTTCCATGCCCTCGAGTCCGGCCGTGACCTCGTCGGCGAGCTTGTAGACGTCGACCTGGGCGCGACCGCAGGACGGGCAGGAGACGATCTCCAGCCTGCGCTGCCGCAGCCCCAGCGACTGAAGGATCTGGATGCCGACCTTGACCTCCTCGGCCGGTGGCGCGGACAGCGACACCCGGATCGTGTCGCCGATGCCCCGCGACAGCAGCGCGCCGAAGGCCACCGCCGACTTGATCGTGCCCTGGAACGCCGGACCCGCCTCCGTCACCCCGAGGTGCAGCGGGTAGTCGCACTGCTCGGCGAGCTGCCGGTACGCCTCGATCATCACGACCGGGTCGTTGTGCTTGACGGAGATCTTGATGTCCCGGAAGTCGTGCTCCTCGAACAGGGACGCCTCCCACAGCGCGCTCTCGACGAGCGCCTCCGGGGTCGCCTTGCCGTACTTCTGGAGCAGCCGCCGGTCCAGCGACCCGGCGTTGACGCCGATCCTGATCGGGGTGCCGCGGTCCTTGGCGGCCTGCGCGATCTCCTTGACCCGGTCGTCGAACTGCTTGATGTTGCCGGGGTTCACGCGGACCGCCGCGCAGCCCGCCTCGATGGCCGCGAACACGTACTTCGGCTGGAAGTGGATGTCCGCGATCACCGGGATCTGCGACTTGCGGGCGATGGTCGCGAGCGCGTCCGCGTCGTCCTGGGTCGGGCAGGCGACCCGGGCGATCTGGCAGCCGGACGCGGTGAGTTCGGCGATCTGCTGCAAGGTGGCGCCGATGTCCGACGTACGCGTCGTCGTCATCGACTGCACCGACACCGGGGCCCCGCCCCCGACCGCCACCGGACCGACCTGGATCCGGCGCGAGACGCGCCGCTCCTCGATCGGCCGGACCGGTACCTCGGGAACGCCCAGCTGGACAGCGGTCATGGCGTCACTCCCGGTTTCCGGAGACCGTCTCGCGCATGGCGCGCAAGGACTCCTTCAGCGATCCCATGGTGGCCAGGACGGCGGTGGGCTCGTAGCCGCAGTGCGCCATGCAGTTGGCGCAGCGCGGGTCCTTGCCGCGGCCGTACTTGTCCCAGTCGGTGTCCTCGACCAGCTCCCGGTACGTCGGCACATAGCCGTCGCTCATCAGGTAACAGGGGCGCTGCCAGCCGAAGAGCGAGTAGTTCGGGATCGCCCAGGCGGTGCACGGGAAGTCGACCTTGCCCTCCAGGAAGTCCAGGAAGAGCGGGGAGTGGTTGAGCCGCCAGCGGCGCCGGTTGCCGCCCGCGAAGGCCTTCTTGAACAGCTCGCGGGTCTGCTCCACGCCGAGGAAGTGCTCCTGGTCGGGGGCCTTCTCGTAGGCGTAGGCGGGCGAGATCATCATCTCGTCGACCTTGAGGTCGTCGTTGAGGAAGTTCAGCACCTCGATGATGGTCTGCGGGGTGTCGGTGTTGAAGAAGGTCGAGTTGGTGGTCACCCGGAAGCCGCGCCGCTTGGCCTCCTTGATGGCCTCCACGGCCTCGTCGAACACGCCCTCCTTCGCCACCGACTCGTCGTGCCGCTCGCGCAGCCCGTCGATGTGCACCGCGAAGGCGAAGTAGGGGGAGGGCTTGAACTTGTCCATCTTCTTGCGCAGGAGCAGGGCGTTGGTGCACAGGAAAACATACTTCCGCTTGGCCACCAGCTGACGCACGATCTCGTCGATCTGCGGATGCATCAGCGGCTCGCCACCGGCGATGGACACCATGGGGGCGCCGGACTCCAGCACTGCCCCCACGGCCTGCGCGACCGGCATCCGCTGCTTGAGCACCCCTGCCGGGTGCTGGATCTTGCCACACCCCTCGCACTTGAGGTTGCAGGCGTACAGCGGCTCCAGCTCCACGATGAGCGGGAACTTGTCCCGTCGGCGGAGCTTCTGTTCAGCCAAGTACGTAGCGACCTTGATGGACTGTCGGAGCGGCATGGCCATCTGGCTCACCTCCTGGGGAGCAGCAAGGAACGGTGCCATTCGAAGAAAGCGGGAAGGACGGAACGAAGGACACGGAAAGCCGATATTCCACCGCGTACCGTGCCGATCCTGACGAGTTCATGTTCTGGAGCGTCCACGACCACCCGGACGGCCGCAACCGGGCGCTCGCCCGCGCGCACGGCGCTCAAAAGCGTGGCCGCCGACTCCATGTCGACCGCGATCGCTCCGGTCGCGCGCAGATCGGACCGTTCGTGACCTCGGACGACGTGGTCGGAGCCGGTGAGCGGCCCGGTGTGCACGGTCCGCCCGGGCACCGCGCGGCCCAGCTCCTTGACCAGCAGGTCGGTCCCGACGCAGGCGGTCGTACCGCGCGGGTCGCGGGTCTCCTCGGCGACGACCAGGTCACCGGGGTGCATGCCGGGCGCGAGCCCCGCGCAGAAGCCCGTGGCCAGGACGGCGGCGTCGCGCAGGGCCGGGTCGGCGAGCATCCGGGTGACGGACCGCTCGGCCGCCGCCGGCCCCATGCCGGTCCGCAGCACGGTGACCGGCCCGCCGACGCCGCCACGGCCCCCCGCGCGCAGGGCGAGCTGCTCGATGCCGAGCGCGCAGGCGATCAGCAGCGGGGCTGGAGCGGGCTGGGTGCTCATTCAGCTCCCTTGGCCTCGGCGAGCGGCATCCGGGTCTCTCCGCTCCCCTTGGCCTCGGCGAGCGGCTTCCCGGCCGCCCCGCTCCCCTGGTGCCGGTCGGCGAAGGGCTCCCCGTTCAGGTACCGGCCGAGCGCGGTGAGCGGGAACACCTGCCGGTAGAGGTGGTAGTTGATCGGGAAGTCCCACGGGAAACCAGTCCCCGTGAAGTACGGCTCGTCCCAGGAACCGTCCTCCCGCTGGGTGGCGGCGAGCCACTCGATGCCGCGTTCGACGGCCTTGGAGTCCCGCTCCCCCGCCGCGAGCAGGGCCATCAGCGCCCATGCCGTCTGGGAGGCGGTCGAGGCGCCCCTGCCGCTCCACTCCTTGACGTACTTGTAGGAGCGCAGGTCCTCGCCCCAGCCGCCGTCGTCGTTCTGGACCGACTCCAGCCAGGTCACGGCCCGGCGGATCGCCGGGTGCGCGGCGGGGATGCCCGCGGCGACCAGGGCGGGTACGACGGACCCGGTGCCGTAGACGTAGTTGACGCCCCAGCGCCCGAACCACGAGCCGTCGGGCTCCTGTTCGGCCAGCAGCCACTCGATGCCGCGCCGGGTGCGCGGGTCGTGGGCGAGGCCCTCGACGGCGAGCATCTCGACGACGTGGGCGGTGACGTCGGCGGAGGGCGGGTCGATGACCTCGCCGAAGTCGCAGAACGGCAGCCGGTTCGGGAAGGGGCTGGTGTTGTCGACGTCGAAGGCGGCCCACGCGCCGTTCTTCGACTGCATGCCGAGGGTCCAGCGCACACCGCGCCCGACGGCCTTGTCCACCCGCACCGGGTCGTGGTGGGCGATCCGGCGCAGGGCGAGGATCACCTCGGCGGTGTCGTCGATGTCGGGGTAGTTGTCGTTGTGGAACTCGAACGCCCAGCCCCCGGGCGGCAGTCCGGGCCGCTGCACCGACCAGTCACCGGGCCGGACGATCTCCTCGCCCAGCATCCAGTCCGCGGCCTTCACCAACTGCGGGTGGTCGGCCGGCAGTCCGGCGTCGACGAGCGCGATCGCGGCCAGGCAGGTGTCCCACACCGGCGACTGGCAGGCCTCGATCATCCGGGCCCCGTCCTCGCGCCACACGGCGAACCGGTCCAGCGAGGCGAGTCCCTCGCGCATCACGGGGTGCTGGAGGTCGTAGCCGAGCAGGTGCAGGGCGATGATCGAGTACACGGCCGGGGGCTGGATGCCGCCCCAGCAGCCGTCGTTCTCCTGCCGCTCGATGATCCAGCGGGCGGCGCTGTTCATCGCGGCTCTGCGCAGCCGGCGCGGCGCGACCTTCCGCAGGGCGTGCAGGCCCTTGTCCATCCGCTGGAAGGCGCCGTCCCAACTGAACGCCGGGGCAAGCGGCCTGGCCGGGTTCGGGTGGGCCGGGTCGGTGTGCAGCTCGTCCAGCGGGAAGGGCGCGGGGCGGACCGGCCGCTTCGCGGAGACGATCGTCAGCGGGACGATGGTCTGCCGGGCCCAGCAGCCGAAGTCGTAGATGTTGAGCGGCATCCACTTCGGAAAGTAGATGAGTTCCGGAGGCAGTTCGGGGAGGTCCTCCCACTTCCACCAGCCGAACAGCGCCAGCCAGATCCGGGTGAAGACCCGGGCGGCGGCGATGCCGCCCTGCTCGCGGATCCAGGCGGAGGCCTTCGCCATGTGCGGTGCGCCGGGCTCGTCGCCGGCCAGGCGGAGGGCGACGTAGGCCTCGACAGTGGCGGAGAGTTCGCCGGGACCGCCGTAGAAGGTGGCCCACGTGCCGTCCTCGCGCTGCTCGCCGCGGATGAAGAGCGCGGCGGCCTGCGTGGTCTTCTCGTCGCGGATGCCCAGGAACTGACGGAGCAGCAGGTCCTCGGCGTCCATCGTGACGTTGGTCTCGAGGTCGCCCTTCCACCAGCCCTCGGCGTCCTGGCGCGAGAGCAGGAAGTCCGTGGCGCGCTGTACGGCGCGGGCGGCGGCTTCTGGCACCCCGGCCGCCACGGGGGTGTCGGTGTCGGTTTCGCTGGCCGCGGCGGCGCGGGGTGGCAGGGCCCCGGTGCTTCCGTCGGTCGTCGCTGTCATGGCTTCCCCTTCGTGCAGTGGTGCAAGGTGTGCAGCTGCTGTGGGTCCGCCGTCGGCCGGTGCTCCGTGTCTCTCGCGGCACCGGCCGGCGACTACGCGAGGGCTATTCGACCGATAGTGATCATCTCTTTCGTACGACGACGAAGTCCGCGAGCGCCGTGAACTGCTCCCGCACCCGGTCGGGCATGTCGACGGCGTCGAGGGCTTCGATGGCGATGGTGTGCTGACGACGTGCCTCGTCGGCGGTCCACTCGCGGCCGCCCGCATCCTCGATGAGGGCGGCGCGGGCCGCGAACTCCTCCTCGGAGAAGTTCTCGAAGTCGCTGCTCTCGGCGTCGGCGGCGAGGATCTCGCCGAGCCGCTCGGAGGCGGAGCCGCCCGCCGCGAGCGCGGCCACGACCGGCAGCGACTTCTTGCGCTGGCGCAGGTCGCTCCAGGTCTGCTTGCCGGTGGAGACCGGGTCGCCCCAGATGCCGAGGAGGTCGTCGACGGCCTGGAAGGCCAGGCCCAGGTGGTAGCCGTACTTCTCCAGCGTGTCGGCGGTGCGGTCGTCGGCGCCGCTGAGGACCGCGCCGATGGAGCTGGCGCAGGCGAGCAGGGCGCCGGTCTTGTTGCCCTCCATCTCCAGGCACTCCTCGACGGTGACGCGGTCGCGGTGCTCGTAGGAGATGTCCTGGGCCTGACCGTCGATCAGGGCACGGGTGGCGGTGGTGAGACGGCGGGTGGCGCGGCCGGCCTCGACGGTGCCGAGTTCGAGGAGTACCTCGTTGGCGAGGGCGAACAGGGCGTCGCCGACCAGGATGGCCTGGGCGGGGCCGTGCACCTTCCAGACCGTGTCGCGGTGGCGGCGCTGTTCGTCGCCGTCCATCAGGTCGTCGTGGAGGAGGGAGAAGTTGTGGACGAGTTCCACGGCGACGGCGCCGGGGATGCCGGTCTCGGGGGCGGCCGACATGACCTCGGCGGACAGCACCGCGAGGGCAGGGCGCACGGCCTTTCCGCCGTCCCCCGCCGCGGGCCGGCCCTGGGCGTCGATCCATCCGAAGTGGTAGGCGGCAACAGTGTCCATGGGAGGTGCCAGGCGGTCGATGGCCGCCCGCAGTACCGGAGTGGCCAGGGTCCGGCCGCGCTCCAGGAGCGCGGTCACGTCCACCGCCTCGGCAGTCTTCGAGGCCGGGGGCACAGTGGGCACAGTCTCTCCTCTTGTTGCGGTACCGGGGGTGCGGGGGCCGCCCGCCGCGCTGTCCTGAGCGAGCATCATGCCGCCTCCTCGAACTCGAAGAGGTGGCGAGGGCGGGGCCGGCCCAGGGCGCCCAGCACGGCGTCCGCCGCGCTCACACCACTGCGGACCGCACTCTCCATGGTCGCGGGCCACCCGGTGGCGGTCCACGCTCCGGCCAGGTACAGGCCGGATGCCTTGGTGCGGGCGCCGGGCCTGAGGCGCCCGACGCCGGGGGTGGGAGCGAACGTCGCGGTGCGCTCCCGGGTGACGAAGAAGTCCTTCACTTCGGCGCCGCGGGTCAGCGGCAGCAGCCGTTCCAGCTCGGGCAGGTACCGCTCGCGCAGCACGGCCACGGGCTCGTCGATCTCGTCCCGGGCCGCCGACTGGGACAGGGCAAGATACTGCCCCTCGCGCAGCCCGGACGCATCGGTCCGGTCGAAGACCCACTGCACCGGGGTGCCGAGGGCGGTGAAGAACGGCCGACCGAGCACCTTGCGGTCGTACACCACATGGACGTTGAGGATGGGCGCGGTACCGATCTCCAGGAGCCGCTCGGGCGCGTCGAGGGCACCCGCGGGCAGCAGGCCGTGCGCCTCGCGCTGCGGTACGGCGAGCACGACGGCGTCGGCCTGGAGCGTCTCGCCGGGAACCTGAACGCTCCACCCACCGTTCCCGTCGTGGGAGACAGAAGTGACGCGCGTACGGACCTCGGTGCGGACGCCCGCGGAGTCGAGCGCCTTGCGGGCCAGCCGGTCGTGCAGGTCTCCGAGCGGGACGCGCGCCCAGCCGATGTCGGCCGCGCCCGGGTCGGACAGCAGACCGGTCTTGAACACCATCGCGGCGAGTCCCAGGGAGGAGTCAGCCGCGACCGCGTTGAGGGTGGCGACCCCGACCAGGTCCCACAGGGCCTCGACGGCGCGCTTCGACTGGCCGTGCGCGGCCAGCCAGCTGCCGAAGTCCTGGGTGTCCAGGGCCGCATCGGTGAGGTCGAGCCCCTTGAGCGCGAGCGCGGCCCGGCCCACCTTTGCGCGGTCGGCGAGCGACAGGTGCGGATAGGTGGCGAGACTGCGGCCCAGGTGCAGGGGCACGGGCAGCGCGTCGCGCCGCAGCCTGCCGAGGCGCCGCCCCGCGGGCCGCGTGACGTCCAGGACGGGAACGTCGAGCCGGTCTTGGAGCGGAGCGAGCGCCGCGCCCTCGATGCGGTCGAGGAACCAGCGGTAGGCGGTGCAGCAGCGCAGGTACACGTGCTGCCCGTTGTCGACGGTCAGCTCTCCCCGCTGGAAGGAGAAGGCCAGGCCGCCGAGTCTCGGCCTGCCCTCCAGCAGGGTGACGCGCACGCCGGCGTCGGCGAGCGCGAGCGCGGTGGTGACGCCGGCGAGCCCGCCGCCCACCACGACGGTGTGCCGCCCGTCCGCGACCGGTCCCAGTGATCCCGTGCCGTGGGTCATCGTGCACCCTCCCCTGCGCGGCGGCCGCACTGCTCGAACGGTGCGCGACCGACCGTCTCCGTCAGGGACGCCGTCCCACGCCGGAGGGTTGCCCGCCGCTTGTCTTCGACGGTTTGGCCGAGAGGGGCGTCGTGCCCACGCTCGGCCGCGGAGGCCACGCGGGCGGAACCGCCCGGCCCGGCGCCGACGACCGCAACGCGCCCCCGTCGACGCGCCAGGGAAAGCACCGGCTCCGTCTCACGCCGGACCTGCCAGGCCTCGTGGCCACGCTCAGCCACCAGAGCCACGCGGGCGGAACCGCCCGGCCCGGCGCCGACGACCGCAACGCGCCCCCGTCGACGCGCCAGGGAAAGCACCGGCTCGGTCACGCGGCAGGCCTGCGTGGCGTGCGGCACCGCGGTCTGCTGCGCTGCCCGGGAACACAGGACTGCACCCGCGCAGCAGGCGTGGGACCGGTGGTCGGCGGCATCTCCCTGGACCGGTTCGTTCGTCACGCGCGCCTCCTGACGGCGCGACGGGCCACATGGCGGGCGTCGAGGCCGGACAGGCCGCGCACGGCGACGTAGGCCTTCTCCCGGCCGGGCAGGGAGACGCGGCCGCGCAGCACGGCCTCGGGGTCGCGCTCGATGCGGTCGAGGAGGCGGCGGTAAATGCCGGCCATGGCGGCGACACAGGCGCCGCTGCGCCGGTCGAGCATGGGGAGCAGCCGGTAACCCTCGGCGAAAAGAGCGCGGGCCCGTCGCACTTCGAAATGCACGAGACCCGCGAAGTCGGAGCCCTCCGGTGGCCGCGGCCCGCTGAAGCCGGCCGAGCAGCCGAACTTGGCGAGGTCGTCGGCGGGCAGATAGGTGCGCCCGTCCACGGCGTCCTCGCGGACGTCCCTGAGGATGTTGGTGAGCTGGAGCGCCAGACCGAGCGTGTCGGCATACTCGGGCGCGCGCTCGACACCGCGCGCCCCCGGTTCCGTGCCGAACACACCGAGCGAGAGCCGCCCGATGGCCCCCGCCACACAGCGGCAGTAGACCTTCAGGTCGTCCCAGGTCTCGTAGGTCTCGCCGCGTACGTCCATCAGGACGCCGTCGATGAGCTCGTCCAGGCCGCCGAGCGGGATCGGGAAGTGCCCGGCGGCGTGCGTGAGGGCGACGGCGACCGGGTCGGTGTCGTCCTCCGCCACCTCGCCCTCGCGGATCCGGGTGAGCAGCGTCCGGGTCTCCTCCAGCCTGGCCACCTTGACGTCGTCGGCGAGCGCCCCGTCGCCGATGTCGTCGACCCGCCGCGAGAACGCGTACAGCGCCGACATCGCACGGCGCTGGGGCGTCGGCAGCAGCCGGATGCCGTAGGCGAAGTTGCGGGCCTGCCGCCCGGTGACGGCCTCGCAGTAGCTGTAGGCGGCGAGTACCGGTGGGGATGCGTGTGGTTCCGACTCCACGGTCCGGATCACCCCTCTCCTCGCAGAGTCACGCCCACCTCACGCAGCAACTGGACCTTGCCGGGCTTGGGCGGGCCGGGAAGTACGTCGTAACCGGCGGCGGCGATCGCGCGGACGGCCGCCCGTCCCCCCGCCACGAACCCTGCGAGCAGCAGCTTCAACCTGCCGTGGACGCTACCCACCAGGGGGGCGCCTTCATTCAGGAGCTCCAGGGCCCTTTGCGCTTCGTACGCAGTCAGCGCACGGACCGACGCTCCGGCGGATTTCGCTGCAAGGTCCGCCTCCTGGACGTGAAAGCGTTTCATGTCGGCGGCGGGCAGGTAAACGCGGTCGCGGCCGAGATCCTCGGCCACGTCCTGGAGGTGCTCGACGATCTGGAGGGCCGTGCAGATCATGTCGGAGCGGCGGATCCGCTCGGGCGTCGAGGTACCGGTGACGGCGAGGACCAGGCGGCCGACGGGGTTGGCGGACAGCTCGCAGTAGGCGAGGAGGTCGTCGTAGGTCTCGTACCGCTTGACCAGCTGGTCCTGGCGGTTGGCGGCGATCAGGCCGAGGAACGGCTCGGGGGTCAGCGAGCGGCGGCGGACGGTCGGCTGGAGGCGGCGCAGCAGGGGGTGACGCGGTGTCGAGTCGAAGACCCTGCGCAGGTCGGCCTCGAAAGCGTCCAGCAGGACCAGCCGGTCCTCGGCCTCCTGCGGGGAGACACCGAGCAGTCGGGCGTCGGCGCCGCCGGGGGCCAGGTCGCCGTCGCCGATGTCGTCGACGAGGCGGGCGAAGCCGTAGACCGCCATGAGGTCGGTGCGCCAGGCCCGGGGCAGGAAGAAGGGGGCCACCGGGAAGTTCTCGCCCGCGGCCTTGTCGAGCGTGCCGCGCTCCGGATCGAGGGCGCGCGCCATGTCGGTTCCCGTCACCGCCGACTGCCCGGCGCGAGGACGGCACGTGCTGCGTGGAGCTGGGGAGTTTCCATAGCCATTGCCGTCACATCTCCCGTTCTACACTGCCGACCCAATACACACTATTTCGGACACGCCGCCCAGCCGTCCGCACGGCGGTCCGACGAGCGGTGTCGCGCATTATCGCCCTGATTGCCGTGTTTCGGGACCGGTACAGCTTACGTTGTACAACGCATCGGGGTTCGCCAGGGTGTTCCGCACATCACGAGAACACACCGATTGGCCCCAAGATTCCTGAACGGGGCCGGAGTTGACGTTCCTTTTGCAGACGCAGGGCCCCGTCGGAACAGTTCCGGCGGGGCCCTGGACGGGCCGGGCTACTTGCCGGTGAACTTCTCGTACTCCTTGAGCACCTCGTCGGTCGGGCCGTCCATCCGCAGCTCACCGCGTTCCAGCCACAGGACGCGGTTGCAGGTGTCGCGGATCGACTTGTTGTTGTGGCTGACCAGAAACACGGTGCCGGCTTCCTTGCGCAGCTCCCGGATGCGGTCCTCGGAGCGCTTCTGGAACTTGCGGTCGCCGGTGGCCAGGGCCTCGTCGATCATCAGGACGTCGTGGTCCTTGGCCGCGGCGATGGAGAAGCGGAGGCGGGCCGCCATGCCGGAGGAGTAGGTGCGCATGGGCAGGGTGATGAAGTCGCCCTTCTCGTTGATGCCGGAGAAGTCGACGATGTCCTGGTAGCGCTCCTTGATCTCCTCCCGGGACATGCCCATGGCGAGCCCGCCCAATATGACGTTCCGTTCGCCGGTGAGGTCGTTCATCAGGGCCGCGTTGACACCGAGCAGCGAGGGCTGGCCGTCGGTGTAGACCTTGCCCTGCTCGGCGGGCAGCAGACCGGCGATGGCGCGCAGCAGGGTCGACTTGCCCGAGCCGTTGGACCCGATCAGGCCGACGGCCTCGCCCCGGTACGCCACGAAGGAGACGCCTCGTACGGCGTGCACCTTGCGCACGCCCCGCGCCGTGTCGTCGGAGCCCCTCTTCAGGATGCGGCTGAGGGCGGCGGTGGCGCTGCCCTTGCCGGTCTTGGCGCCGTTGACGCGGTAGACGATGTGCAGGTCGTCCGCGATGACGGTGGGGATCCGTTCGTCCTGCTTCCGCTCAGCCACGGCCGTACCTCTCCTCCGCCTTCCAGAAGTACACGAAGCCGCCCAGGGCGAAGAGCACGGCCCAGCCGCCCGCGGCCGCCCAGATGTGGTCGGGCAGGTACTTGTTCGAGTCGTAGTCGTCGATGAGGGCGAAGCGCATCAGGTCCATGTAGACCGCAGCCGGGTTCCACTGGAGGACGTTCGCGATCCAGTCCGGCTTGTCCTGGAGGAAAATCGGAATGGAGAACATCACGCCGGACGCGTACATCCACGTCCGCATCACGAACGGCATCAGCTGCGCGAGGTCCGGGGTCTTGGCGCCCGCCCGGGCCATGATCAGCGCGAGGCCGGTGTTGAAGCAGAACTGCAGGGCGAGCACCGGCACGATCAGCAGCCAGGACAGGTCCGGGTAGTGGCCGAAGCCGACCGCGATGGCGAACAGCACGATCATCGAGAACAGCAGCTGCTGGAGCTGCTGGAGCGCGAAGGAGATCGGCAGCGAGGCGCGCGGGAAGTGCAGGGCGCGGACCAGGCCGAGGTTGCCGGAGATCGCGCGCACGCCCGCCATCACCGAGCTCTGCGTGAAGGTGAACACGAAGACGCCCGTGACCAGGAACGGGATGTACACCTCGCGGGACATACCCCGGTCGGCCTCCAGGAGCAGGCCGAAGATGAAGAAGTACACGGCCGCGTTCAGCAGCGGTGTGGCCACCTGCCACAGCTGGCCGAGCTTGGCCTGGCTGTACTGGGCGGTCAGCTTCGCCTGGGAGAAGGCGATGATGAAGTGCCGCCGCCCCCAGAGCTGACGGACGTACTCGATGAGGGACGGCCGGGCGCCGCTCACGCTCAGCCCGTACTTGGCGGCGAGCTCCCTCGCCGTGAGTCCCTCGTCGGGCGCCGCGGGCGCGCTCACCGCGACCGTGGCGTCGTGCGTTGTCTCACTCACTAGTGGAAACTTTCGTCTTCGAGATGCGCGGCCTGTCCGGGCCGGTATGAGCCGGGGCCAGGGTACGGCCCGAGAGCTCCCGGATACTTCCGGATACGAGCTTGTCAGATGACGGGGGGCCGGCCCAGTCGGGTCAGCCGCCACACCGTACGCCACTTCATGGGCCGGCGGCGTCCGCACGGGGTGGTCCAACCCTCGCGGAATCCGCCGAACCAGGCCCGCAGGGCGGAGCGGGAGGGACGTCGTACCAGGGTGAGCAGCAGCCACACGCCGAGGTAGACGGGGACGAGGGGCGCGGGGAGGTTGCGGCGGGCGAGCCAGACGCGGTTGCGGGCGACCATGCGGTGGTAGACCGCGTGCCGCGAGGGAGCGGTCGTCGGGTGGTACAGCACCATGTCGGACCGGTAGTCGATCATCCAGCCCGCGTCGAGGGCCCGCCATGCGAGGTCGGTTTCCTCGTGGGCGTAGAAGAACTCGTCCGGGAGCCCGCCGACGTCGGCGAAGACCCGGGTGCGGACGGCGTTGGCGCCGCCGAGGAAGGTGGTGACCCGGGAGGAGCGCATCGGGTCGGAGGCGCGCAGCCGGGGGACGTGCCGGCGCTGGGTGACGCCGGTGTCGGGGTCGGCTATGCGGAAGCTGATGATGCCGAGCTTCGGGTCGGCCTCGAAGGCCTTGCGGCACAGCTCGGCGGTGTCGTGGCCGGCCAGCAGGCCGTCGTCGTCGAGGAACAGCAGGATGTCGACGTCCCGGCCGGCGGGGCCGAAGGCCTCGATGCCGACGTTGCGGCCGCCGGGGATGCCGAGGTTCTCGGGCAGTTCGATCGTGCGGACACCCTCGGGCACGTCCGGCACGGGCGAGCCGTTGCCGACGACGACCACCTCGACGGGGTCGCCGTCCTGCTTGGCGACGGAGTCGAGCAGGGCGCGCAGCTCGTCGGGGCGGTTGCCCATGGTGATGATGACGGCGCCGACCTTCATGCCGCTCACTTCAGCCTGCTGGAGGCGAGGATGGACACGAGGTGCAGCAGCGTCTGCACCAGCGCGATCCCGGCCAGCACCGCCACGCCGAGCCGGGAGAAGAACAGGTCACCGCGGGCCTGGTCGACGATCGCCAGGACCAGGATCAGCAGCGACGCCTCGATGCCGAGGATGAGGCGGTGGAACTTCAGGGCGGCGGCGGCCTTGCGGGCCAGCGCCATGCCGGAGGAGCGCATCTCGGCGGCGGCCTCCTTGACCGGTGGCTTCCCGGCCTGGTGGCGGGCGACGCCGACGAGGTCGGTCTCGGCCTTGATCAGGATGGCGCCGAGGGCGGCCAGGGTGCCGAGGAAGGCCCACAGCCAGTCGATCCGGCCGCTGCCCCACAGGTCGGCGGCGCGCAGGCCGAAGCCGACGAGCACCGCCGCGTCGGTGAGGTAGGCGCCGACGCGGTCCAGGTAGACGCCGTTGAGGGAGTACTGCTTCTTCCAGCGCGCGATCTCGCCGTCGACGCAGTCCAGGAGGAGGTACATCTGGACCATGACGACGCCGAGCACGGCGCCCGGGATCCCCGGCACGAGAAGTGCCGGGGCCGCGAGTACACCGAAGACGGTCATCAGGTACGTGAGCTGGTTGGGCGTGACCCGGGTGTTCACCAGGTAACGGTCGACCCGCAGGGACACCTCACGCATGTAGAGGCGTCCCATCCAGTGCTCACCGCTGCGCCGGTCCTTCACCCCCGCGGGGTGAACGACGGGGCGTAGTTCAGCTACCGATGGCCTTGACATAGTCGGCGTAGGTGTCCTTGATCTGTTCGGTGTTCAGGTCGAGGTGTTCGAGGATGGTGTAGCGGCCGGGCCGGGTCTCCGGGGCGAACTCGACGGCCTTGACGAACTCGTCCGTCGTGAAGCCGATCTCGTCGGGCAGCACGGGCAGCCCGTGCCGGCGCAGCACCTCGGCCATGTACGCCGACTCCTCGTGCGCCCCGCGCAGCCACATCGCGAAGGCCGCGCCGAGACCGCACTGCTCGCCGTGGGCGGCGGCCCGCTTGGGGAACAGCAGGTCGAAGGCGTGGTTGATCTCGTGGCACGCCCCGGAGGACGGCCGCGAGTCGCCGGAGACCGACATGGCGATGCCGCTGAGGACCAGCGCCTCGGCGAGCACCTGGAGGAAGTTGTTGTCCCCGATGCCGCCCGGGTGCCGCAGGACGGCCTCGCCGGCCTGGCGGGCCATGGCCGCGGCGAGTCCGTCGATCCGCTCGCCCTTGACGCGGTTGGCCAGCTCCCAGTCGGCGATCGCCGAGATGTTGGAGACGGCGTCGCCGATGCCGGCGCGGACGAAGCGGACCGGGGCCTCACGGATGACGTCCAGGTCGATGACGACCGCGATCGGGTTCGGCACGCCGTAGGAGCCGCGGCCCGCGTCGTTGTCGAGGGTGGCGACCGGCGAGCACAGGCCGTCGTGCGCCAGGTTCGTGGGCACGGCGACCAGGGGCAGGCCGACGCGTGCCGCGGCGAACTTGGCGCAGTCGATGATCTTGCCGCCGCCGAGGCCGACGACCGCGTCGTAGTGGCCGGCCTTTATGTCGCTCGCCAGCCGGACCGCGTCGTCGAGGGTGCCGCCGCCGACCTCGTACCAGGTGGCGCCGGGCATGCTCGGCGAGATGCGCTCGCGCAGCTTGGCGCCGGAGCCGCCGCTGACGGCGACGGCGAGGCGGCCGGAGTGCGAGATGCGCTCGTCGGCGAGGACGCACGCCAGGTCGTCGAGGGCACCCGGGCGGATGTCCACGACCAGCGGCGAGGGGATGAGCCGGGTCAGTACTGGCATGCGATCTCCCGTCCACGGGCGAGATCGTCGTGGTTGTCGATCTCCACCCACTTGACGTCGCCGATCGGCGCCACGTCGATACGGAAGCCGCGGTTCACCAGCTCCTGGTAGCCGTGCTCGTAGAACTGCTGCGGGTCGGTCTCCCACACGGTCTTCAGCGCGTCGGCCAGTTCGGCGGCCGCGTCGCCCTCGATGAGGGTGACGCCGATGTACTCGCCACTGGCCTCGGCGGGGTCCATCAGCTTGGTGATCTTCGTCATGCCCTTGGCGGGGTCGACGACGACCTTCATCTCCTCGTCGGCCAGGTCCTTCACGGTGTCCAGGGCGAGGATGATCTTCTTGCCGTCGCCGCGGGCGGCGAGCAGCGTCTTCTCGACGGAGACCGGGTGCACGGTGTCACCGTTGGCGAGGATCACGCCGTCCTTGAGGGCGTCACGCCCGCACCACAGGGAGTAGGCGTTGTTCCACTCCTCGGCCTTGTCGTTGTCGATGAGGGTGAGCTTGAGGCCGTACTTCGCCTCCAGCGCTTCCTTGCGCGCGTACACGGCCTCCTTGCGGTAGCCGACGATGATCGCGGCTTCGGTGAGGCCGACCTCGGCGAAGTTGGCGAGGGTCAGGTCGAGAACCGTGGGTTCGCCCTCTATGCCCGCGGGCCCCACCGGCACCAGCGCCTTGGGAAGGCTGTCGGTGTAGGGGCGCAGACGCCGTCCGGCGCCGGCCGCCAGCACGAGGCCGATCATGCGGGTTCTCCTTCATCGTGTACGGCGGGCGCCCCTGCGGACACCCAGAAGCGGATGCTCTCGACGAGCACCACCAGGGCCACGGCCACGGCGAGAGCCGTGAGCGCGACCGTGAACTGCGAGGCGGTGAGCAGCGCGGCGAGGACGGTGACGAGCAGCGTCCGTCCTTCGTGCCCCCCGATGGAACGCACCAGCCAGGCCGGGGGCGCTCCGGCGTTGCCGCGGATGCGGTACACCGTGTCGTAGTGATGGTAGGCGACCGCGGACACCAGCCCGAAAGCCGCAGGAAGGGCTCCGTTCACGTCCGCCTTGGCCGCCAGGACGAGGACGGTGCCGTATTCCGCGGCGCGCAGGAACGGGGGGGCCAGCCAGTCGAGGGCGCCCTTGAGGGGGCGGGCGACGGCGAGGCCCGAGGTCAGGGCGTAGGCGAGCGCGGCGACGATCGGCCAGGGCCCGCCGAAGCCGGTCAGCGCGGACGTGAGGACGACGGCGAGGCCCCCGAGGAGGGCCACGGCGGGCGCCGTGAAGCCCGGCAGCGTGCGCGCGGGCTTCTTGAGCGCCTCGGCGAAGCCCTGGGCGAGCGGGCCGCTGTCCGCCAGGTCGGCCAGGGCGCCCGCCGCGCGGTCGGTCCGCCGGGCCTTGCGGGTGAGGGAGCGCAGCACCCGGCCCGCCGTCGTGTACGTCGCCGCGAAGGCGCAGCCGATGAGCAGCGCGTAGAAGGTGATACGGGGAGTGGTGGCCGCCGTGAGCACCGCGATCATCGCCCAGCGCTCGCCGATGGGCAGGACGATCATGCGGCGCACCCAGACCGTCCAGCCGACGCTGTCGAGCTTGTCGGAGAGGGCGGCGGTGGGGCTGGTGTTGGCGGTGGCGTCGTGGTTGGCCTCGTTGAAGGAGAAGTCCACGACGTGCCGGCAGGTCTGGAGGACCATGGCGCCGAGGGCGAGGGCCCAGACGTCGTCTCCGCCGCGGGCGGCACCGAGGGCGAGTCCGGCGTAGTAGGCGTACTCCTTGGCCCGGTCGAAGGTGGCGTCGAGCCAGGCGCCGAGCGTGGAGTACTGCAGGGAGTAGCGGGCGAGCTGGCCGTCGGTGCAGTCCAGTACGAAGGACGCGATCAGCAGGACGCCGGCCGCGATGAAGCCGCCGCGGGTGCCGGTGGCCGCGCAGGCCGCCGCTATGAGGGCGGTGAGGAGCGAGGCGGTGGTGACCTGGTTCGGGGTCAGGCCGCGGCGGGCGCACCAGCGGGCGATGTAACGGGAGTACGGGCTGACGCAGTAGGTGGTGAAGAAGCCGTCGCGGGACTTCACGGCCGACTTCAGGCGTACGGCCTCGTCGTCGACGCCCGCGACCGCCTGCCGTGCCTCGTTGCGGGCCTGCGGGTCGGCGGGGACGGTGGCGACGAGGCTGCCCAGTTCGGGCCGGTGCACGTCGGCGCCGTCGGCGTCCAGGGCGGTGAGGATGCGGTCGGCGAGGCTGTCGACGAGGGTGGTGCCGCCGCCCGCGGAGTTCTCGCGGGCCATCGCCCGGGTCAGGGCCTGGCGGCCGGCCGGCTGGGCCGTGACGGCGCCCGGGATCGCGGCGAGCGGGAAGCGGGGGTCGGTGAGACCGAGGCGCAGTGCGTGCACATGCCCCACGAACCGGGCGTCGACCAGGGCGACCCTCTCCTCGCCCGGCACCCCGGCGAGCAGGGTCTCGGCCTCGGCGGCGTCGGCCGCCACCCGCACGTCGAAGCCGAGGGACCGCAGATCGTCCTCGATCGACGATCCGGGGACCGGCTGACCGGTGAGGATGGCGGTCGACAACCGAATTCACTCCCTGGGGACCGACGCGTCCGCGCCAGTGCTGTACATGGTGGGGGCGCCCGCGCCGGAAGCTCCCGGGCGGCATGTCGGCAGAGGCTATCGGATGCCGGGAGGGCCACGTTCACCGCCTGTTCGGCGGATCGATCTACGTGGTTCGCATAAGCCCTTGCCGCGATCATCATCGGTGATCCAGGGCCCGCCCCACAAACCGCGCCCCCCAGACCGGACATCGGGGACATCGCACCGGGTCCGGTCATGGCCGCATAGGGTGGACGACCATGACTTGGCTGATCACCGGCGGGGCCGGCTACATCGGGGCCCACGTGGCCAGGGCCATGAACGAGGCCGGGGAGCGCGTCCTCGCCTTGGACGACCTCTCGTTCGGAGTGCCCGCGCGGCTCCCGGCGGACGTACCGCTCGTCGAGGGCTCCTCGCTCGACGGCGACCTGCTGAAGCGGGTGTTCGCCGAGCACGGCGTGACGGGTGTGGTGCATCTCGCGGCGCGCAAGCAGGTCGCCGAGTCCGTCGCGCGGCCGACGCGGTACTACCAGGAGAACGTGGGCGGCCTGGTGACCCTCCTGGACGCGGTCGCCGGGGCGGGGATCGAGCGCTTCGTGTTCTCGTCGTCGGCCGCGGTGTACGGCGACCCGGGGGTGGACCTCATCACGGAGGACACGCCCTGTGCGCCGGTCAACCCGTACGGCGAGACGAAGCTCGCCGGGGAGTGGCTGGTGCGGGCGGCGGGCCGCGCGCACGGGATCTCCACCGTATGTCTGCGCTATTTCAACGTGGCGGGCGCCGCCGCGCCGGAACTGGCCGACACCGGCGTCTTCAACATCGTCCCGATGGTCTTCGACCGGGTGACGCGCGACGAGGCACCCAGGATCTTCGGCGACGACTACCCGACCCCGGACGGCACCTGTATCCGCGACTACATTCACGTCGCCGACCTGGCCGAGGCGCATCTCGCGGCGGCGCGGCGGCTCGCCGACGGGGGCGTCACGGGCGATCTGACGGTCAACATCGGCCGGGGCGAGGGCGTCTCGGTGCGCGAACTCATCACGGTCATCGGCGAGGTCACCGGCGACCGCCGGCCACCGCTCGTCGAGGGCCGCCGCCCCGGGGACGCGCCGCGGGCGGTGGCCTCGGCGGCCCGGGCGGCCGGGGAACTCGGGTGGACCGCGCGGCGCGGGGTGCCCGAGATGGCCGAGTCGGCATGGCGGGGCTGGCTCCTGCACCACGGCTCCTGAGCGCGACTCCCGACCTCCTGAGGGTGCCCTGACCTGCGCATCATTTCCGCAGGTCAGGGCACATGACAACGGTGTTCAGTGCCGCGTTGCGCATACCCCCTCCCCGTAGTTCACTGGGGCCCCGAGCACGACAGACCGGTACTCGGACGAACACAGGAGGGCGGCTTTCATGGGGGCTGGGCACGATCACGGGCACGCGCACGGCGCGTCGGCCGGCGGTACGGCGACCTCGGCGTACCGCGGCAGGCTGCGGGTCGCGCTGGCGATCACGCTCGGCATCGTGGTCGTCCAGATCGTCGGCGGGGTGCTCGCCGACTCGCTGGCGCTCGTCGCGGACTCGGCGCACATGGCGACGGACGCGCTGGGCCTCGGCATGGCACTGCTCGCGATCCGCTTCGCGAACCGACCGCCCAGCGACCAGGCCACCTTCGGGTACGCCCGCGCCGAGATACTCGCCGCCCTGGCCAACTGTCTGCTGCTGCTCGGGGTCGGCGGGTACGTCGTGTACGAGTCGGTCCAGCGCTTCGTCACCCCGGCGGACACCGAGGGCCACCTCGCTGTCGTGTTCGGTGTCATCGGCCTGGTCGCGAACATGGTGTCGCTGGCGCTGCTGATGCGCGGCCAGAAGGAGAGCCTGAACGTGCGCGGCGCGTTCCTGGAGGTGGCGGCGGACGCCCTGGGTTCGGTCACGGTGATCGTCTCGGCCCTGGTGATCATGTTCACCGGCTGGCAGGCCGCCGACCCGATCGCCTCGCTCGTCATCGCGCTGATGATCGTGCCGCGCACGGTGAAGCTGCTGCGCGAGACCCTGAACGTCCTGCTGGAGGCGGCGCCCAAGGGCGTCGACATGGCGGAGGTGCGGGCCCACATCCTGGCGACCGACGGGGTGGAGGACGTCCACGACCTGCACGCCTGGACGATCACCTCCGGCATGCCGGTGCTGTCGGCGCACGTGGTCGTCAGCTCGGACGTGCTGAGTGCGATAGGCCACGAGAAGATGCTCCACGAGCTCCAGGACTGTCTCGGCGGCCACTTCGACGTGGAGCACTGCACCTTCCAGCTCGAGCCGAGCGGACACCGGGAGCACGAGGCGCACCTCTGTCACTGACCCGTCCGCTTCTGAGGCATGTGGGGCTGATGGCGCTGGTGGGGCGCATTCGGTCTTGAGTGCGCCGGAGTACAGAGCCCTCCGGCGCGCGCCCGCGTCCTGGCTCTCACCGCACCGGCGGGGACGATTTTCGGCCCACCGTGCCGGGCACGCTCACCTACTGGGTCCCTCGTCCGGGGCCAGCGGCGCCGTCGCGCTCCGTGCCGCCGCGCGGGACATGCGGGCGCGGCGCGAAGTGCCAGGAGTGCCGGATTCGTACGGCAGACTTGGGGCGCGAAGACCGATGTGAAGGATGGGTATGCCGATCACACCTGCCACCGCGACGCACAGCCCGTCGAACGGCACCGCAGACGCGATTTTGCTGGAACTGGTCGACGAGGACGGCGTGACGATCGGCACGGCGGAGAAGCTCGCCGCCCACCAGCCGCCCGGGCAGCTGCACCGGGCGTTCTCCGTGTTCCTCTTCGACGAGTACGGCCGGCTGCTGCTCCAGCAGCGGGCGCTGGGCAAGTACCACTCCCCCGGCGTGTGGTCGAACACCTGCTGCGGCCACCCCTACCCCGGTGAGGCACCCTTCGCGGCGGCGGCGCGGCGGACCTTCGAGGAGCTCGGCGCATCACCGTCCCTGCTGGCCGAGGCGGGCACGGTCCGCTACAACCACCCGGACCCGGAGTCCGGCCTGGTGGAGCAGGAGTACAACCACCTCTTCGTCGGCATGCTGCAGGCCGTACTGCGGCCGGATCCGGCAGAGGTGGCGTCGACGGCGTTCGTGACCCCGCCCGAGCTGGCGGAGCGGCACGCCAGGGACACCTTCTCGTCCTGGTTCATGACCGTCCTGGACGCGGCCCGGCCGGCGATCAGGGAGCTGACCGGCACGTCGGCCGGCTGGTGACGGCGGCCCTGACGACACCCCCTAGAAGAAGCGCGCGGGTTTGAGCGGCAGGGTGACCCAGATCACCTTGCCGCCGCTCGCGGTGTAGTCGACCTCGCACACCCCGCCCGCCTCCCGGGTGATCTCGCGCACCAGCAGCAGTCCGCGACCGCCGGTCCGGCCGTGGTCGGTCTCCAGTGCGGTCGGCCGGTACGGGTGGCTGTCCTCCACGGACACGCGCAGCCACTCGGCGCCGACGGCCAGCTCGACGGCGATGGTCGGCGAGAGCACCGCCGCGTGCTTCACGGCGTTCGTCACCAGCTCCGAGACGATCAGCAGCAGCCCCTGGGCCAGGTCGTCCGAGACGGGCACCCCCTGACGCAGCAGCAGGTCCCGTACGGCGTGCCGCGCCTGCGGCACCGAGGCGTCGACCGCTGGTGCGGTGAACCGCCAGACCCCTTCGTACGGCAGCGGGTCCTCGGGCCGGGGGCCGAGGGGCGCCGCGCCGCCCTCTGGGCGTGGACCGAAACCACGCCCGTCGTTGTCCATCGTCCGGTCGCCACCCTCGCGCTCGATTGTCGCCACACCCCGAGTGTTGGTAACGATGCGCTCCCTACCCCAGAACTGACCAGAAGTCAGCAAATATCGAGCACTTCTGACCGTTGGCGTATGACACCGTCAGTTGTGGGACTGGTCTTGTCCCTGTTGTGCCGTCTCGGCGAACTATTCGGGTTGTACGGGTTTGGCATCCGGATAGCATCCGGCGCATGGAGCCGCAGCTGCTGTACACCGTGACCGACTCGGTCGCGACGGTCGTCATCCGCCATCCCGAGAAGCGCAACGCCATGACGGCCGCCATGTGGCGCTCCCTGCCGCCGTTGCTGGAGGGGCTCGCGGGTGATCCGGCCGTGCGGGCGCTGGTGCTCACCGGCGAGGGCGGGACGTTCTGCGCCGGGGCCGACATCTCGACGCTGCGGGGCTCGCCGGAGGAGGCGCAGCGGCTGGCCGTGGAGGCGGAGGAGGCGCTCGCCGCCTTCCCGAAGCCGACGCTGGCGGCGGTGCGCGGGCACTGTGTGGGCGGCGGGGCGCAACTGGCGGCGGCCTGTGATCTGCGGTTCGCCGAGGAGGGGGCGCTGTTCGGCGTGACGCCCGCGAAGCTCGGCATCGTCTACCCGGCGTCCTCGACCCGGCGGCTGGTCTCCCTGGCCGGGCCGGCCACCGCCAAGTACCTGCTGTTCTCCGGCGAACTGATCGACGCGGAACGGGCGCTGCGCACCGGCCTGGCCGACGAGGTGCTGCCCGAGGGGGAACTGGGCAAGCGGGTCACCGAGTTCACCCGGGTCCTGGCGTCCCGTTCGCAGCTGACGCAGGCCGCGGCCAAGGAGTTCGCGAACGGGCGCACGGACCGCGACGCCCACTGGGCCGCGCGGGCACGCGAGAGCGGCGACACCGCGGAGGGCGTCGCCGCGTTCCTGGAGCGCAGGCAGCCGCGGTTCGGCTGGAGTGTGCCTACGCCAGGATGACGTCGGCGTGCGACCGGAGCAGTTCGACGATGTGCGTGGGCGCCTTCTCGGGTGATCCGGCGTCGTAGGGCGGCTGCGGGTCGTACTCGGTGGCGAGCTGGACGATCTGCGCGTGGTCGTCGCCGGCGATCCGGCCGAGCAGGGTCAGCCCCATGTCGATGCCGGAGGAGACGCCGGCGGCGGTGACGTACTTGCCGTCGGTGACGACCCGCTCCCCCGTGGGCTCGGCGCCGTGGCGCTTCAGCTCCTCCAGGGCCAGCCAGTGGGAGGTCGCGCGGCGCCCCTGGAGGAGTCCGGCGGCGGCGAGCAGCAGGGAGCCGGTGCACACGGACGTCGTCCAGGTGCTGGTGGCGTCGGCGGTACGCAGCCAGGTGAGCAGGGGTCCGTCCGCCGCTGAGGGGAGCGGGCCCGGGCCGCCGGGGACCACGATGATGTCGGGGTTCGGTACGTCGGCCAGGGTCCGTTCGGCGAGGAACGCGAGGTTCCGGGAGTCGTTCCGTACGGGGCCGGTCTCCTCGGCGACGAAGACGGTCTCCGCGTCCGGGAGCCGGCCGAGGGTCTCGTAGGGGCCGACGGCGTCGAGGGCGGTGAAGCCGTCGTAGAGGACGATGGCGATCTGCATGGGTCCCTTTCGTTGGTTCGGCGGGGTTCACGGGGTCGTCGCGGGACGGAAGCGGCGGCGGTACTCGGCCGGGGGCGTGCCCAGAGCCTTGACGAAGGCCCGGCGCATGGCCTCGGGGGTGCCGTAGCCGCTGGTGCGGGAGATCTCCTCGATGCCGTCGGCGGTGTCCTCCAGCAGGCGGCGGGCGTGTTCGAGGCGGACCCGGTCCACGTACCGGCCCGGCGTCATGCCGGTCTCGGACCGGAAGGCGCGGGCGAAGTGGCGGGGTGACAGGCGGGCGCGGGCGGCGAGGGCCTCGACGCAGAGGTCGGCGTCGGGGCGTTCGGTGATGAAGCGCTGGACCTCCCGGAGGGGCTCGCGGTGTGCGGTCTGGGCCGCGAGCTGGGCGCTGAACTGGGCCTGGTTCCCGGGCCGGCGCAGGAACACGACCAGGTAGCGGGCGATGGTGAGGGCGGCGTCCCGGCCCAGGTCCTCCTCCACCAGGGCGAGGGCGAGGTCGATGCCGGCGGTGACACCGGCCGACGTGGCGATGTGTCCGTCGCGTACGTAGACGGGGTCGGGGTCGATTTCGACGTCCGGGTGGTCACGGGTGAGCTGGTCGCAGTACGCCCAGTGAGTCGTGGCCCGGCGGCCGTCCAGCAGGCCGGCTGCGGCGAGCACGGCCGCGCCGGTGCACACGGAAACCAGCCGGGCGGCGCGCGGCCCGTGCTCGCGCACCCAGTCGACCAGGCGCGGGTCGGGGCGCAGGGAGCCCGTTCCGCCGGGGACGAGGAGGATGTCCGGGTCGGACGCGGTGGTCAGGGACTCGTCGGGCACGAGGGTCAGGCCGCTGGTGGTCCGCACCGGCGCGCCGTCCAGGGACGCCGTGCGGATCCGGTACGCGCCCGGAGAGAGCAGCTCCGCGCCCGCGAAGACCTCCACGGGCCCGGTGACGTCGAGGCTCTGCACGCCCTCGAAAAGGACGGCGAGAACGGTGCGCTGGGCCATGCCGTCGATTCTTCGCGGGTCCGGGGTGTGGCTGCAATGACGAGTCCACCACCTTTTCTGCCATGAGGGGTAGGGCCCTAGAGGGCATACCAAGCGGTTGGTAACCTGCCGGGCATGACGACTGCCGCCCTCTCGCCGCTCGCCGGCCGACGCTGCCAGAACGTGCTCAACTCCCTGCACGCGACGCACTACTTCTCGCCGGATCTGGGGCGGGAACTGAGTGCCGCCGGGATCACTCATCCCCACGCCGTGAACCTCGCCGTGCGGGCCGCCGCCCTCGGGCCGGTCGGGGCCGGGGCGGTGACGGCGGCCTTCTACAACTACAAGTACGAGCTCGTGGCCCGGCACGTGCCGGCGGTGTGGGAGACCGCGACGCCCGGCCAGGTGCTGGCGGGACGCGCGCGTGCGGTCGACGCGACGCTGCGCCGCCTGCTGGGCGGAGAGGCCCTGGCGTCGGCGGAGATGACCGAGGCCGCGCGGCTCGCGCTGTGCGCCGCCGAGGCCTGCTCGCGCGGGGCGCGGCCACTGTACGCCGCCCATGCCGACCTGCCCGTCCCCGAGGAGCCGCACCTCGCGTACTGGCATGCGGCGACCCTGCTGCGCGAGCACCGGGGCGACGGGCATCTGGCCGTGCTGATGTCCGCGGGGCTGGACGGGCTGGAGGCCATGGTGACCCACACGGCGACGGGCAAGGGCATGGCGCCGAAGTGGATCTTCAGCACCCGGGGCTGGAGCCGGGAGGACTGGGACGCTGCGACGGGCCGGCTGCGCGAGCGAGGCCTGCTGGACGCGACCGGCGAACTCACCGAGCGCGGTGTCGCCCTGCGTGAGGAGATCGAGCAGGAGACGGACCGCCTGGACCGGGCACCGTACGAGCACCTGGGCGCGGAGGGGGTGGCCCGGCTGACCGAGCTGGGAGCGGCGTTCGCGCAGACGGCGCTCACGGCCGGGGCCTTTCCGGCGGATCTGCTCGGCAAGCGCTGATCACCAGGGCCGCAGGGCCTTACGGCGAGCCCGATACGCACCGGGCCGGGCATGTGTGTTCGACCGTGACGCATGGTGAGGCCTTGGTGAGGTACCCGGTCTCTCCCGGCCGCTGCGGTCGGGAACGAGAAAGGGGAATTACGTGTTCCGTGCCATTGCAGACGTGCTGCGCCAGATCGGCGGCGCCATCGCCACTGTCGTGACGCTGCCCTTCCGGGCCCTGGCCCGGCTCTTCGGCGGCGCTTCGTCCTCCACCCGCAGCCGCAGGGTCTGACCAGGGTCTGCCAAAGGCCGTCCCGACCTGCCGGGTGCCGCCCTGACCCCCGAGTGCCGGTGTCACCTGCCACAATTGCCGCGCAACCTCAGTGGATAGGCGGTACGGGATCGTGACGACACCCGGGTCCCTCGAAGTAGGGTCCATCGAAGGCAGGATCGCCGAGGAGCTCGGCGTACGGGAGCGGCAGGTCAGGGCTGCCGTGGAGCTGCTCGACAGCGGTTCTACGGTGCCCTTCATCGCCCGCTACCGCAAGGAAGCGACCGAGATGCTCGACGATGCGCAGCTGCGCACCGTCGAGGAGCGGCTGCGCTATCTGCGGGAGCTGGAGGAGCGGCGGGCGGCGATCCTGGAGTCGGTGCGCGAGCAGGGCAAGCTCACCGAGGAACTGGAGGCGCGGATCCAGGGCGCGGAGACCAAGGCGCGCCTCGAGGACATCTACCTCCCGTACAAGCCCAAGCGGCGCACCAAGGCGCAGATCGCCCGTGAGGCAGGTCTCGAACCGCTGGCGGAGGGGCTGCTCGGCGATCCGTCCGTCGAGCCCGTCGCCGCGGCCGCCGCGTTCGTCGACGCCGACAAGGGCGTGGCCGATCCGCAGGCGGCCCTGGACGGCGCCCGGGCGATCCTCACCGAGCGGTTCTCGGAGGACGCCGACCTGATCGGCGAGCTGCGCGAGCGCATGTGGGTGCGCGGGCGGCTGGTTGCCAAGATGCGGGAGGGCAAGGAGGAGTCGGGCGCGAAGTTCGCCGACTACTTCGACTTCGCCGAGCCGTTCACCGAGTTGCCCTCGCACCGCATCCTGGCGATGCTGCGCGGTGAGAAGGAGGAGGTCCTCGACCTCGTCCTGGAGCCGGAGGAGCCGACCGACGGCCCGTCGTCGTACGAGGGGATGGTCGCGCACCGGTTCGGGATCGCCGACCGGGGCCGGCCCGGCGACAAGTGGCTGCTGGACACGGTCCGTTGGGCTTGGCGCACCCGCATCCTCGTCCACCTCGGCATCGATCTGCGGCTGCGGCTGCGCACGGCCGCCGAGGACGAGGCCGTGCGGGTCTTCGCGGCCAACCTGCGCGACCTGCTGCTCGCCGCCCCGGCGGGCACGCGCGCGACGCTCGGTCTCGACCCCGGTTTCCGTACGGGTGTGAAGGTCGCCGTCGTCGATGCGACCGGCAAGGTCGTCGCCACGGACGTCATCCACCCCCACGTCCCGGCCAACCGGTGGGACGAGGCCATCGCCAAGCTGGCCCGGCTCGCGAAGGAGCACGCGGTCGAGCTGATCGCCATCGGCAACGGCACGGCGTCCCGCGAGACCGACAAGCTCGCCGGGGAACTGATCACCAAGCACCCGGAGCTGAAGCTCACGAAGGTGATGGTGTCCGAGGCCGGCGCGTCCGTGTACTCGGCGTCCGCCTTCGCCTCGCAGGAGCTGCCCGACATGGACGTGTCGCTGCGCGGCGCCGTGTCGATCGCCCGGCGGCTCCAGGACCCGCTGGCCGAGCTGGTGAAGATCGACCCGAAGTCGATCGGTGTCGGCCAGTACCAGCACGACCTGTCCGAGGTGAAGCTGTCGCGTTCGCTGGACGCGGTGGTGGAGGACTGTGTGAACGGCGTGGGCGTGGACGTCAACACGGCGTCGGCACCGCTGCTCGCCCGGGTCTCCGGCATCACCTCCGGGCTCGCCGAGAACATCGTGGCGCACCGGGACACCAACGGCCCGTTCAAGTCCCGTGGTGAGCTGAAGAAGGTGGCGCGGCTGGGCCCGAAGGCGTACGAGCAGTGCGCGGGCTTCCTGCGGATCCGCGGCGGTGACGACCCGCTGGACGCGTCCAGCGTGCACCCGGAGGCCTACCCGGTCGTCCGGCGCATGGTGAAGACCGCCGGGCAGGACGTCGCGGGTCTCATCGGCAACACCGGGGTGCTGCGCTCGCTGAAGCCGCAGGACTTCGTGGACGAGACGTTCGGTCTGCCCACGGTCACCGACATCCTCAAGGAGCTGGAGAAGCCCGGCCGCGACCCGCGACCGGCCTTCAAGACGGCCGCCTTCAAGGAGGGCGTGGAGAAGATCTCCGACCTGTCGGCCGGGATGGTCCTGGAAGGTGTCGTGACGAACGTCGCCGCGTTCGGCGCGTTCGTGGACGTCGGTGTCCACCAGGACGGTCTGGTGCACGTCTCCGCGATGTCGAAGACGTTCATCAAGGACCCGCGGGACGTGGTGAAGCCCGGGGACATCGTCAAGGTGAAGGTCCTCGACATCGACATCCCGCGCAAGCGGATCTCGCTGACCCTGCGCCTGGACGACGAGGCGGCTCCGCAGGGGCAGGGCGGCTCCGGCGAGCGCCGGCAGCGTGGCGGGCGTCCGCCGCAGCAGCGGCAGGGCGGTCGTGGCGGCGGCGGTGGCGGCCGTGGCGGCGGCGGTTCGCGTCAGGCGCCCCCGCCCTCCAACGGCGCGATGGCCGACGCGCTGCGCCGCGCCGGTCTGGTCGACCCGAAGAACGGCCGCTGACGGCTCCGCCGGGGGGCGTGGGGAGCTGCGGGTCCGTTGGGGCTGGTCGCGCAGTTCCCCGCGCCCCTGAAGGGGCGCGACGCGCCCTTCTCACCTAGAGTGACCGTCATGTTCGCTTCGCGTGCCATCACCTGGGAAGTGTCCGCGAGCCGGGGGTTCGAGACCGCCTGGGTCCAGGTGGGGGACGGCGTGCTGCTGGCACGCGGCCGAGCCGTCGGGACCGATCCGGAGCCGTACTGGGTCACGTACGACCTCGACACGGCCGACGGGTTCGTGACCCGTCGGCTGCGGGTGACGGCCGAGTCCGCCGACGGCAGCCGCACGCTCGATCTGCGGCACGACGGCGGAGGCGCGTGGACCGCCGACGGCGAGCGGCTCCCGGATGTCGACGGCGCCCTGGACTGCGATCTCGGGCTGTGCCCGCTCACCAACACCATGCCGGTGCTCCGGCACGGGCTCCATCAGGCGCCGGGCGAGATGGAGTTCCTGATGGCCTGGGTGTCGGTGCCGGATCTGACGGTGCGGCCGTCCCGGCAGACCTACACGCATCTCGGACCCGGGCAGGTCCGGTACGCCTCCGGCGACTTCCGCAGCGAGCTGGAGTTCGACGAGGAGGGGTACGTCGTGGAGTACCCCTCGCTGGCCACCCGTCTGACGGTTCGTTAGCGCTCGGTCACCTTGCCGTCCGCCACGTCGAGGCGGCGGGTGACGTGTACGGCGTCGAGCATGCGGCGGTCGTGGGTGACCAGCAGGAGCGTGCCCTCGTAGGAGTCGAGGGCCGACTCCAGCTGCTCGATGGCGGGCAGGTCGAGGTGGTTGGTCGGCTCGTCGAGGACCAGGAGGTTGACGCCGCGGCCCTGGAGCAGTGCCAGGGCCGCTCTGGTGCGCTCGCCCGGGGAGAGGGTCGCCGCGGGGCGCAGGACGTGGTCCGACTTGAGGCCGAACTTGGCCAGGAGGGTGCGGACCTCGGCCGGTTCGGTGTCCGGGACGGCCGCGCGGAAGGCGTCCATCAGGGGCTCCTGGCCGTGGAACAGCTTGCGGGCCTGGTCGACCTCGCCGAGCAGGACGCCCGAGCCGAGACCCGCGTGCCCGGCGTCGAGCGGGACACGGCCGAGCAGGGCGGCGAGCAGGGTGGACTTGCCGGCGCCGTTCGCGCCCGTCACCGCCACCCGGTCCGCCCAGTCGATCTGGAGGGACACCGGGCCGAGAACGAAGCCGCCGCGACGCACCTCCGCGTCCCGCAGGGTCGCCACGACGGCGCCCGAGCGCGGGGCCGACGCGATCTCCATGCGCAGCTCCCACTCCTTGCGGGGCTCCTCGACCACGTCCAGCCGTTCGATCATGCGCTGGGTCTGCCGGGCCTTCGCGGCCTGTTTCTCGCTGGCCTCGCTGCGGAACTTGCGGCCGATCTTGTCGTTGTCGTTGCCCGCCTTGCGGCGCGCGTTCTTCACGCCCTTGTCCATCCAGGAGCGCTGCATCTGCGCACGGTCCTGGAGGGCCGACCTCTTGTCGGCGTACTCCTCGAACTCGTCGCGGGCGTGCCTGCGGGCGACCTCCCGCTCCTCCAGGTAGGCCTCGTAGCCACCGCCGTAGAGGTTGATCTGCCGCTGGGCGAGGTCGAGTTCGAGGACCTTGGTGACGGTGCGGGTGAGGAACTCGCGGTCGTGGCTGACTACCACCGTGCCGGCGCGCAGGCCGCTCACGAAGCGTTCGAGGCGCTCCAGGCCGTCCAGGTCGAGGTCGTTGGTGGGCTCGTCGAGGAGGAAGACGTCGTAGCGGGACAGGAGCAGGGAGGCGAGGCCGGCGCGGGCGGCCTGGCCGCCGGACAGCGACATCATCGGCTGGTCGAGATCGACCGCGAGGCCCAGGGAGTCGGCGACCTCCTCGGCGCGTTCGTCGAGGTCGGCGCCGCCGAGTCCGAGCCAGCGCTCCAGGCTCGCGGCGTAGGCGTCGTCGGCGCCGGACGCCCCGTCGACCAAGGCCTGGGTCGCCTCGTCCATGGTGCGCTGGGCCTCGGCGACGCCGGTCCTGCGGGCCAGGAACGCCCGTACGGTCTCGCCGGGGCGGCGGTCCGGCTCCTGCGGCAGATGGCCGACGGTGGCGGTCGGTGGGGACAGGCGCAGCTCGCCCTGCTCGGGGGCGGTGAGTCCGGCGAGCATCCTGAGCAGGGTGGACTTGCCGGCGCCGTTGGCTCCGACCAGGCCGATCACGTCGCCGGGCGCGACGACGAGGTCGAGTCCGGTGAACAGGGAGCGGTCGCCGTGGCCGGCGGCGAGGTTCTTGGCGACGAGGGTGGCAGTCATCAGACCGCGATCCTAACGGCCGTCCGGAGCGGTCCGCGGACGGGTTTCAGGGGGTCACGGCCGTCACCAGCACGCTGGTGCCGGCGCGCGCCACCAGGAAGGACTGCCCCTTCACCGCCTTGGGGTCGAGAGCGATGCGGTGGCGGCCCGGTTCCAGGACGCCGTCGAAGATCTCGTGGGTGTGGGTGCGGGAGAACCGGTCGAGGCGGTACGCGGTGAGGGTGACCCGGCAGGCGGAGGTGACCTCGACGTCGGCCTCGACGTCGGTGGCGGTCAGGCCGGTGAGGCGGCGCTGCTCCTGCGGGCTGCGGTCCAGGGCGTGTTCGATCTGGGCGACGAGGAGGGGGACGATCGGGGCGAGGCCGTCGACATGGGCGACGGGGACCTCGGCGCGTTCGAAGGCGCGGCGGACGGCGGCACGTTCCTGCTCGCCGGTCCCGCGGCCGAAGACGACGGCGCCGTAGCCGCGCAGTTCGTCGGCGGGCACGTGGTCGGCGTCGTGGGCGATGTCGGCGCCGACGCCGATGGTGCGCAGCGCCGCGGCGAGCTTGGCCAGGACGGCGACGCGGGCGCCGATCAGCAGGACGCGGCGGCGGGTGTCCGGGGCGGAGCCGTTCAGCAGGGCGCTCAGCGCCGCGCGGTACTCGGCGCCGCGGAAGCGGAACGGGCCAATGCCGTGGTATCCGTTGAGCTCCAGGTCGGCGTGTTCGTCGGTCTGCCAGGCGAAGTCCCGCCAGATGAAGTCCTCGCCGTCCCGGCGGATGACCGCGGTGACGGCGCCGCAGGCCAGGTCCTCGCACTCGGGGCAGCCGTAGACGACGTACCGGCCGCCGGGCAGCGGTGCCGGGCTCTCCAGGAGCAGGCTGCGGACCTGCGCGGTGAAGATCGAGGGTGGTACGTCGGAGGCGAGCGGGGAGACCGCGTCGAGGTCGGAGAGCTGGAACAGCAGCGGGCGTCCGTCGACGATGAAGTCCACGAAGTCCCGGTGGACCTGGTAACCACCGTCTGTGAGGACTCCGCCGGCCCGCATCGCGGGTGCCAGGCCGAAGGTCGTGTACTCGGCACACATGCTGTGAGTATCCCCACACTGCGCGTGATGTGAGCACGGCATGACACATTCCGCTACGGTCCGGGCATGGATGGTGAGCGCGGTGGCGAGATCGTGGTGGTCGGTGGCGGGGTGGTCGGGCTGACGACCGCGGTGGTTCTCGCCGAGCGGGGGCGGCGGGTACGGGTGTGGACGCGGGACCCCGTAGAGGCGACCACCTCAGCGGTTGCGGGTGCGCTGTGGTGGCCGTACCGGATCGAGCCGGTCGCGCTGGCGCGGGTGTGGGCGCTGCGGTCGCTCGAGGTGTACGAGGAGCTGGCCGCGCGGTCGGGGGCGAGCGGCGTACGCATGGTCGAAGGAGTACTGGGCGAGACCCGTCTCGACGAGGTCGACGGGTGGCTGGCGGAGCGGGTGCCGGAGCTGCGGGCGGCCACGGCCGGGGAGTACGCGGGGTCGGGGATCCGGGCGCGGTTGCCGCTCATCGACATGCCGGCTCATCTGCCGTGGCTGCGGGAGCGGTTGGTGGCGGCGGGCGGTGTCGTCGAGGCTCGTACGGTGTCCGGGCTGGCCGAGGCCGACGCGCCGGTCGTGATCAACTGCACGGGGCTCGCCGCGCGGGAGCTGGTGCCGGATCCGTCCGTGCGGCCCGTGCGCGGGCAGCTGGTCGTCGTGGAGAACCCCGGGATCGACACCTGGCTGGCCTCCACCGACGCGGCCGGGGAGCACGCGTACATGTTTCCGCAGCCGGGCGGGCTCGTCCTCGGCGGTACGGCGGAGGAGGACGCGTGGTCGCTGGAACCCGACCCCGCGACGGCCGAGGCGATCATCCGCCGCTGCGCGGCCCTGCGGCCGGAGATCGCCGGGGCGCGCGTCCTGGAACACCGGGTCGGGCTGCGCCCCACGCGCCCCGCGGTCCGCCTGGAGCGCGACGCCCTGCCGGACGGCCGGCCCCTGATCCACAACTACGGCCACGGCGGCGCGGGTGTGACGGTGGCCTGGGGCTGCGCGGAGGAGGCGGCTCGACTGCTGGACTGAGCCGCCCCTGCCGGCTGCAACCACCCGGACCGCCCGCAGTACGTCGGAGGAAGAGGCCGGGGGCGCCCACCCGTGATGCCCCAGCCGGGATCACCCGGCCCGCCCGACCCCAACGCCGCCCAGCCCAGGACACCGAGCCAGCCGCCCCTGACGCCCCCAGCCAAGATCCACCC
>NZ_DF968476.1:0-22787 GCF_001270025.1 Streptomyces azureus
TGAGCGCGCTCGGGCCGATCGCCTTGGCCCACTGGTAGAGGCTGGGGCCCTCCTCGAGAGGGCCGGCGATGCTGACGCTGGCATCGGTATAGACCGTCACCTGGGAGGCGACGGTGTTCATCAGCAGATGCCGGGACTGCGAGGGCCGCCACACCTGGCCCGAGCCAGGCGGGCCCGGGTCGACGACGTGCACGGTGACGTGGCCCCAGCGGGGGGACGTGCGCTCGTGGGCGCACAGCCGCTCCAGCACGGACAGGCCGCGTGGTCCGGCGCCGACGAGGCACACTTCCATACGTCCGCTGCTCACAAGGACACTCCGCTCGGCATACGGGGGCGGGCGTGCGGCGCGGCCGCGGCGGCGGCCGCGCGGCGGACACGCCGGGTGTCGTCCCCCAAGGTCTTGGTGAATTCCCGGGGTTCCGGGCAGAGAGAACCGGCCGCCGTCATCGGCAGCCCCGCTGGGGGTCCGGCGAACCGTCCCGCTCGCTTCCGTACGTACCGTCCACAGCGCCTCCTTCCGACGCCACGGTCGGCCGGGGCGCTCAAACGGGGCTCAAACGGGACTGGGGCGCGGCTACGGACCGGGGGTACGGGACAGGCCCCGGGCGCGGAATCGCGGTGCGGCCCGGGGCGGGCCAGGGGCCGGCCCGGGTTCAGGCACGGACTCGGGGCGAACGCGGGTGCGGGTACGGGGCGGGGCGGGCGGGGCGGGGCGGGCGTACGCGGTGGTACGGGTGCGCATGCGAGCTCGGGCGCAGATGCGGATGCGGGTGTGCGCGGCCCAAGAGCCGGTGTGCGCGCCACGCGGGGCGGTGGACGCGCCGTGCGCAGGGCGGTGGACCGCGGTGCGGGGGCCGGGTGGTGGACCGCGGTGCGGGGGCCGGGGGGTGGACCGCAGCGCGGGAACCGGGCAGTGGACCGCAGCGCGGAAACCGGGCAGTGGACCGCAGCGCGGAAACCGGGCAGTGGACCGCAGCGCGGAAACCGGGCGCACGCGCGGCACCTCCCGTCGCCTGGGGCGTACGGGAGGTGCCGGGTGGTTCCGCGCGGGGTCGCCGCACGGTCAGCCGCCTTTGTGGGCCCGGTCGGCGGGGTCACCGCCCGGAGGGCGTGGCAGGGGACTTGGCTGCGCGGGGTGGCCGCGCACCGGTGGCGGGGGCCTCGGATCCGGCCCCCGGTCCCTCGGCTGAAGCGGGATGTCCACGGCCGGCACGGGCCGGTCGCGTCCCGTTCTTGACGCCCTCTCAGTCTTGGCCGGTGCGGCCGAGGTTCGCTTGAGAAACGCCGGAGGCCGCTGTCCTGCGCAGGGCCACCTCGCGCACCAGGAGCCCGGCCAGCAGGGCGAGCGCGCCGGCGAGGGAGCCGATGAGGAAGGCGCTGTGGGTGCCGGCGGCGGTGGCGTGGCGGTAGGCCTCCTGGACCGCGGGCTCCAGGCGGGCCAGGCTGGCCGCGTCGAGCTGGGCGTGGGCCAGGGCCGGCCGTGCGGGCGTGTGCTCGGCCATCACCTCCAGGACGCGGCGGTTGAACAGCGCGCCCATCACGGCGACACCGAAGGAGCTGCCAAGCATGCGGAAGAGCGTGATGGCGGCGGAGGCCACGCCGATGTCCCGGATGTCCACGCTGTTCTGCGAGATGAGCATGATGACCTGGAGCAGGCACCCCAGGCCCGCGCCCAGCACCGCCATGTACAGCGCCGCCTCGGTGCGTGAGGTGGACGTGTCCATGGTGGACAGCAGCAGCATGCCGGTCAGCATCAGCGCGCCGCCCGCGACCGGGAACGCCTTGTAGCGTCCGGTGCCGCTGGTGATGCGGCCGGCCGCCATCGCCACGACGATCATCGCGCTCATCATCGGCAGCAGCAGCAGCCCGGAGTTGGTCGCCGACACCCCCTGCACGGCCTGCTGGTACAGCGGCAGGAACAGCACCGCGCCGAACATCACGAAGCCCATCACGAACCCGGTGACAGACATCAGCGCGAAGTTGCGGCTGCGGAAGATGTGCAGCGGCAGCACGGGCTCGGCGGCCCGCGTCTGCCAGAAGACGAACGTGCCCAGGCAGAGCACCGCGGCGGCGCACAGCGAGACGATGACGTCCGAGCCCCAGGCGTACTCGGTGCCGCCCCAGGTGGCGACCAGGACGACGGCGGTGATGCCCGCCATCAGCAGTGCCGCCCCCGGGTAGTCGATGCGGGCGCTGGACCTGCGGACCGGAAGCCGCAGCACCATCGCCGCCATGACGAGGACGACCGCGCCGATCGGCAGGTTGATGTAGAACGCCCAGCGCCAGCCGAGGTGGTCGGTGATCGCGCCGCCGACCAGCGGCCCGCCGATCATCGACAGGGCCAGCACGGCGGCGAGCATGCCCTGGTAGCGGCCCTGCTCGCGCGGCGGCACCAGTTCCCCGACGATCGCCATGACCGCGGCCATCAGGCCGCCCGCGCCGAGTCCCTGGATCACCCGGAAACCGATCAGCTGGGTCATGTCCTGGGCCATGCCGCTGAGCGCCGAACCGACCAGGAAGATCACCACGGAGGTGATGAAGAGTCCCTTGCGGCCGTGCAGGTCGCCGAGCTTGCCCCAGACCGGGGTCGCGGCGGCGGTGGCCAGGGTGTAGGCGGTCACCACCCACGACAGGTGTTCCATGCCGCCCAGGTCGCCGACGACGGTGGGAATCGCGGTGCCCACGATCATGTTGTCCAGCTGGGACAGCAGCATGGCGATCATCAGCGGGAGCAGCATGAGCCGTATGTTCGGCCCGCGTGCCTCCGGCTGTGCTGTGTCCGCCGCCTTGTCGATGGTCGTCGCCACGGTGCTCACCTCGTTCGATCGGGCTGTCCGCGCGGGCGCGCAGCGTGGGTCGCCCGCCGGCCGTGCTGGGGCGCCACCCGGACGGCGCGGGCACCGCGCGCGGTGAGCAGCGCACGGAAGTCCAGCAGGGACCGCTCGTGCGCCGCTCGTATCCCGCTCACGGCCCACCGCGCCCCGCGTGTCCCGCCCCGCCCGGGTGAGCTGGGCTTTCCTGCCCGCCTGCGGCTTTTCCGCGGCTCTGGGAGCCGGTGCGGCGGGGCCGGGACGGGGTGTGTCAGAGATTCGTCAGCCCCGTGTCAGGGGGCGTTGTCAGGGTCCGTGTGGGGCCTTGCCCCGGCGTCCGTGCGGGGCAAGGCCCCGGCCCGTCAGCCCGCTGTGTCCACGAGGAGTCGCGGTATGACCCATCAGACCGTGCGTGTGCACCACGACAGCAGCTCGGAGCGACTGCTCGCCCTGAAGGATGCGCTGGGCGAGGCACCTGTGGAGCGGGTGCGCCTGGCCGACCTGACGGCCTCGTTCACCCCGCGTTCCGGCGGGGTGGACGGCGAGTGGGCGCTGGCCCTGGCGCACCTGGAGAGCGAGCTGCCGCCGATCGTCGTGCACCGCCCCACCCTGTCCGTCATCGACGGGCTGCACCGGCTGCGGGCCGCGCGGCTGAAGGGCCGTACGCACATCGCGGCACGCTTCTTCGACGGGTCCCGGCAGGACGCGGCCCTGCTGGCGGTGGCGATGAACGTGGCCCAGGGCCGGCCGCTGTCCCAGGGCGACCGGGTGGCCGCCGCCGAGCGCATCGTCGCTGCGCGGCCCCAGTGGTCGGACCGCGCCATCGCCGTGGTGGCGGGGTTGTCCGCGAAGAAGGTGTCGGAGCTGCGGGCACGCATGGAAGGGCTGCCGCGCTGTGAGCGCCGGGTCGGTCTCGACGGGCGGGCCCGGCCGCTGAGCACCGTACAGGGTCGGGAACTGGCCGGGGAGTTGCTGCGGGCCGACCCCACCGCGTCGCTGCGGACGATCGCGCGGCGCGCGGGGATCTCCCCGGCGACCGTCGCCGACGTACGCGACCGGCTGCTGCGGGGCGACGATCCGGTGCCGCCCCGGCAGCGCGGCCTGGCGGTGGGCGGGCGCGGCGCGCGGGAGGGGCGGGAACCGGGCGGCCGGGACCGGGAGGAGGAGACACGGTCGGCCGAGGAGCTGATCACCCTCTTCGAGGCGCTGCGGCGGGACCCGTCGCTGCGGCTGAACGAGATGGGCCGCAGCATGCTGCGGATGCTGGACGCGTGTGCGCTGCTCGCCCGCGACCGGGGACGCATCATCGCCAATCTGCCGCCGCACTGCACCGAGCAGCTGGCGGAGCTGATGCGCGGTTACGCGGAGCTGTGCCAGGAGTTCGCCGGGGAACTGAGCACCAGCACGGTCCGGCCGGGCCCGGCCCGCTGAGGCCGGCCGCCCGCACCGGGGCGCCCGCCGGGCGCTCGGGGCCCGGGACCTGCCTCAGCGGTGGCCGAGCCTGAAGCCCACTCCCCGTACCGTCACGATCCAGCCGCTGTCGCCGAGCTTGCCGCGCAGGCTGCTGACATGGGTGTCCACCGTGCGGCGCGACCAGGAGTCGCCCCAGACCTGCTTGAGCAGCTGCTTGCGCGGGACGACCGTGTCGGGGTACGAGGCCAGCAGGCACAGCAGGTCGAACTCCTTGCGGGTCAGGGCGACCTCGGCCCCGTCCACGCTCACCCGTCGGGAGTTGACGTCGATGAGCAGCGAGCCGTGCCGGATCTCCTCCACGGCGGTCGGCTGCCACTGGGCGCGGCGCATCACGGCCTCGATACGGGCCATCAGCTCGCGCGTGCCGTAGGGCTTGGTGACATAGTCGTCGGCGCCGGCCTGCAGGCCGAGGACGCAGTCCAGTTCGGACTGGCGGGCGGTGACGATGATGACGGGGACACGGCTGACCGAGCGGATGGCCCGGCACACCTCCAGCCCGTCCAGGTCGGGCAGTTCCAGCGCCAGCAGCACCAGGTCCGCATCCGCGTGACGCTGCAGGGCCGCGCTGCCCTGGGTGACGCCGACGGGCTCGTGGCCGTGCCGGCGCAGCTGGTCGGCCAGCGGGTCACCGATGTCGGGGTCCACGACCAGGACGCGCCACGCCGTGGCGGCCACGACCGGTGCGGACACGGGCGGGCCCTGGCCCGGCCGGACCGGCCGCGGGGCGGACATCTGAAGCTCCGGCAGCACCTGTGCCGTCATCGTCTGACTCATGCCTTCCCCCAAGGGTCCTGCACGGCCCGTGCGCGCTGCCGCGTGAGGCGACCGGAAACGGCCCGCCCCGCGCAGGCGGTCACCGGGCCGCGCCCCGCCTTCGACCCTACGGACCGGCGGTCGAGTCCCGCTGAAGCGCCAGGCTCGACCGCGTGGAGCCGGCGGGGCCGCCCGTGATGCCGTTACGGGTTCAGCACCCACGCCGAGTTGTGGGGGGCGAAGCCGATGTGCGGGTAGTACTCCGTCGCGGCGGGCGCCGACAGCAGCACGACCTTCGCCGTCGGGGCCTCCTTGCGGGTGGCGTCGATCAGGGCGCGGCCGATGCCGGAGCGCTGGTACGTACCCGACACCGCGATGTCGGACAGGTAGGTGACGTAGGAGAAGTCGGACACGCTGCGGGCGATGCCGATGAGCGTGCCGTCGGTGTCGCGGGCGACCAGGACGAGGTTGGCGTTGCGCACCATCGCCGCCATCCGCTCCCGGTCGTCGGCCGGACGCCGCTCCCCCAAGCCCGACGAGCGGTACACCTCCAGCACCTCGTCCAGGTCCAGGGCGGTGCCTTCCACCCGCTCAATCGTCCAGTTCACGGAGCTTCTCCAATCGGCTGCGCAGTACGTCGTGGTGGGTGAGGAAGCGCTCGGGTCCGAGCGCGGGCAGGTCGATGCCCTCCTGGGCGAGGGTAGTGGCGAAGTGCTCGCCGGTGGCGATCGTGCGGTTCGCCGCAGCCTGCACCGAGCGGTAGGCCCGCTCGCGTTCGGTGCCCTCGCCCAGCAGCTCGGCGAGGACCGACGAACTGTAGATCAGGCCGTCGGTGGCGTCGATGTGGGCCCGCATCCGCTGCGGGTGCACGGTGAGCGACTCCACCAGCTCGGCCGCCTTCGTCGCCTGGAAGTGGCCCACGGACAGGCTGTCGGGCAGGATGACCCGCTCCACCGACTGGTGGGCGAGGTCCCTCTCGTGCCACAGCGCCACGTTCTCCAGGGCGGTGGTGGCGTACCCGCGCAGCAGCCGGGCCAGGCCGCACAGCCGCTCGCTGGTGGTGGGGTTGCGCTTGTGCGGCATGGCGCTGGAGCCCTGGTAGGCGCTCGCCCGGGGCTCCTCGACCTCGCGGACCTCGGTGCGCTGCAACAGCCGCAGCTCCAAGGCGATCTGCTCGATGCACGCGCCGAGCGCGGCAACGGCCTGGAGCAGCTGGGCGTGCCGGTCGCGGGCGACGACCTGACTGGGCACCGGCTCGACGCCGAGGCCGAGCGCCCGGCACACATGCGCCTCGACGGCGGGGTCGATCAGCGCGTAGGTGCCGACCGAGCCGGAGATCGTGCCGACGGCCACGGCGTCGCGGGCGGCGGCCAGCCGGGTCAGGGAGCGGTCGACGGCGAAGGCGTAACCGCCGAGCTTGTGACCGAACGTGGTGGGCTCGGCGTGCACACCGTGGGTGCGGCCCACCATCACCGTGTCCCAGTGCGCGAGCGCCGTGCCGGTCAGCGCCCGCCGCAGTCGCCGTCCCGCCGCGACGAGCAGGTCGGTGGCGCGGGCCAGGGTGTGGCCGAGGGAGGTGTCGACCAGGTCGTAGCTGGTCATGCCGAGGTGCACCCAGCGCGCGGAGGACTCGGGGATGTTCTCGCAGTACGCGGCGAGGAAGGACAGCACCTCGTGGTCGCGTTCCTTCTCGAACTCGGCGACCCGGGCCGCGAGCGGGACCGGAGCGCGGCGTATGTCCGCGAGCGCTTCGGCGGGTACGTGTCCGAGCCGCACCTGGGCCTCGGTGGCAAGGATCTCGACCTCGACCCAGGTGGCGTAGCGCGACTGGTCGGCGAAGAGGTCCGCCATCTCGGGCAGGGTGTAACGAGGAATCATCGTCGGCCTTCGTCCGTGGGCTGGTTGAGGAAAGAGCTGAGGGCCCGGTGCGGCTGGGGGCGCGTCCACGGCCGCACCGGTCCCGCTCCGGCGGCGCTCAGTACGCCCCGAAGTACTCGCGCTGCTCCCACTCGGTGACGCGGCCCGGCGTGGGGGCGGCCTGCGCACACCAGCCCTCGAAGCGGCGCAGCTCGCTCTCCTTGAGCTTGGCCAGGCAGGCGGCCAGCGGTGCGCCGAGCAGTTGCCCGGCGCGGCCGGTGGTGAAGGCCCCGAGTGCCTCGCGCAGGGACTGCGGCACCACCTGGCCGGGGCCGTCGCCCGGCCCGCCCCCGGAGCCGGCCTGGGCGCCGGTCAGGCCGTCGAGGCCGGCGAACAGCTGGGCGGCGATGTTCAGGTACGGGTTGGCGCACGGCTCACCCGTGCGGTTCTCGATGTGGGCGCCGGCCCCGCTGCCGACCACCCGCAGCATCGCGGTGCGGTCCTCGACGCTGCAGCCGACGCGGGTGGGGGCGAGGGCGTGCTCGGCGGCCAGGCGCCGGTAGCCGTTGACGGTGGGCACCGACAGCATGCACAGCTCGCGCGCCCAGGACAGCAGACCGTCGGCGTACGCCTTGCCCTGCGGGGACAGCCCGCCGGTGAGGCCCTCGGCGCTGAAGACGTTGCGGCCGGTGGCGCTCTCCACCACGGACTGGTTCAGGTGCCAGCCGCTGGGGTCGGCGGCGTCCAGCAGCGGCTGGGACATGAAGGAGGCGTGGTGGCCGAGGCGGGCACAGAACCGCTTGGTGTGGGTGCGGAACAGCAGCATCGCGTCGGCGGTGTCCAGGGCGGACATGGGGCTGAAGGTGGTCTCCACCTGGCCGGGGCCCGACTCGTGCTCCATCGACCTCAGCGGCAGGCCCAGGGCGAGCAGGTCCAGGGCGAGGGGGTCGGTGACGGGGGCGACGGTGTCGTAGGCGGCGTCCAGGTTGAACTGGTAGCCGGCGTTGACGGCGGCCACGCGCGGCGCCCGGCCCTGGAGGCCGAAGCCGTTGCCCTGGTTGCCCGGTTCGTCGTCGAGGCGGCGGGTGAGGTACCACTCGACCTCCAGGCCGAGCACGGGGGCGAGCCCCTGCTCGGCGTAGCGGCGCAGCACCTCGCGCAGGACGGCGCGCGCGGACAGCGGGTGCGGGGTGCCGTCGCGCAGGTACTCGTCGCCGATCACCCAGGCGGTGCGCGGGCCGTCCTGGGGCAGCACCTGGAAGGTCAGCGGGTCGGGCACCAGGACGAAGTTGCCGGCGCCGGCGATCTCGTCGACGCCGATGCCGTGTTCGCCGAGGAAGTCGACGGCGACGGCGTGCCCGGTGTCGAACAGGAACGGGCCGGGGCTGAAGTTCATGCCGTTGCGCAGCACGCCGCGAAAGGCCTGCGCGGTCAGCGTCTTGGAGCGGGCGAGACCGTGCGGGTCGGCGAAGGCGACCCGCACGAAGTCGACGTCGTCGAGGGCGGCTTCGACGCGTTCGGCGGCGGCGAGCTGCCCGGCGTCCCACAGCCCGTGGTCGGTGACGAACGACGGGCGCCCGACGCTGCCCTCCGCGACGGGGGCGGACCATGACCTGGCATACATGGTTCAGAACGTCCTTTCGCCGGTGGTGACGGGGGTGAGGCCGGTCGCGGGCGGGTGCGGCAGCGGCGCCAGCATCGCCTCCAGGCGGCGGGCCACCGTCAGGACGAGGTCGTCGGCGCCGACCGGGCCGACGAGCTGCAGACCGGCCGGCAGCCCGGAGCGGGTCAGCCCGGCGGGCAGGGACACGGCCGGCTGCCCGGTCATGTTGTACGGGTAGGAGGCGGGCGCCCAGGACAGCCACATCAGGTCGCGCGGGTCGGCCGCCCAGGCGGGGCCGATGGCGTCGGCCTCGAACGGCTCGATCGGCACGGTCGCCATGGCGAGCAGGTCGTAGCGGTCCATGACCGAGCGCAGGGTGGCGCGCAGGTTCTGGCGCACCTCCTCGGCCTGGATGACCCGTACCCCGCTGAGGGTGCGGCCGTGGCGGACGACCTCCAGGCGGCCCGGGTCGCAGAACGCCTCGTGCTCGGGCGGGGTGCCGGCCGCCTCGGTGGCGGCGAGGATGTCGACGACGGCCGGGTAGAGGTTCTGGCAGCGCACCTCGACGTCCTCGACCCGGTGCCCCTCGGCGACGAGCAGCTCCTTGCCCTGCTCGGTGACCCGGCGGATCTCCGGATCGGTGCCCTCGTACTCGATCCAGCCGATCCTGAGGGCGCGCAGATCGCGTGGGGAGTCCAGGGAGCCGAGCCCGGAGTCGGGGTCGGTGGGGTGAGGGCCCGCGATGACCTGGCCGAGCACTCCGGCATCGGCGACGCTCGCGGCGAGCGGCCCCTGGTGGGCGAGGCGGTCGGCGCCGTTGGGCCAGTAGGGCACCTTGCCGTACGACGGCTTGTAGCCGACGACGCCGCAGAACGCGGCCGGAATCCGGATGGAGCCGGACCCGTCGGTGCCGAGCGCCCCCTCGCACAGTCCGGCGGCGACCGCGGCGCCGGCGCCGCCGGAGGAGCCGCCGGCGGTCAGCCGAAGGTCGTAGGGGTTGCGGGTCGGCGGGGCGACTCGGCCCACCGTGGAGGCGCTCCAGCCGAACTCGGAGGTGGTGGTCTTGCCGACGACGACGGCGCCGGCCGCGCGCAGCCGGGCCACTGCGGGGGCGTCCTCGCGGGGGCGGTCGTTGGGCAGCAGCGAGCCGCGGGTGGTGGGCAGGTCGCGGGTCTGCAGCAGGTCCTTGACGGAGACCGTGACGCCCAGCAGCGGCTGGTCCCACCAGGCCTCGCGGCCGCGTTCGCGGATGCGGGCGTCGGCCTGCTCGGCGGCCCGCAGGGCCTCGTCGCCCGCGACCGCGACGTAGGCGCCCGGCGTGTCCCGCTCGCGGATGGCGGTCAGGACGGACCGGACGTGTTCGACGACGGTGATCTCCCCCCGGGAGAGGAGGTCCTTGATGTGGCTGATGCCGCGCGCGGTCATCGAAGCTCACCTGTCCTTCAACGGCGCTCGGGGAGCGGAACGGGACGGGGCCCGCCGTGCGCGTCAGGACGCACGGCGGACCGGCCCGGCCGCGGGGGAAGCCGACGCGGGATCGCCGCCCGTGATGGCCGACCAGTGCCAGGGCGAGTCGAACGCGGTGACCTCGACCGGCGTGCCGGCCGCTGCCAGGGCGGCGGCCAGGCCCGTGGCCCGGCCCACCAGCGCGGAGACCCGGTGCGCGGCGAGCAGGTCCTGCTCGTCGAAGGGGGTGCCCGCGCAGCGCAGCAGCCGCAGGTCGATGAAGCCGTTGAAGACCCGCCCGTCCACCTCGACGGCCTGCGGGGAGCGGATGGAGAACCGCACCTTGTTGTTGACGTGGCCGTGGTGGTGCTGGTCGGAGTAGAACGCGACGTCCGGGATCGTCGGCGGCACGAAGTGGTCGCGGGCGGCCACCTCGTCGGTGCGGGGCAGGTTGCCCGCGATGAAGTGCCAGGAGTTGTACTGCATGCGCGAGGACATCGCCCAGGCGGCGTCGGCGAGGTCGGCCGCGGATCCGCCGTAGTGCCGTGCGGCCGACGGGCTCGGGACCACGCAGCAGAAGAAGCGGGTGATGTCCCAGTCGCAGATCTCCGGCCAGCGGTCCTCGCGCAGCGCTTCGATCAGAGCGGGCAGCGACCGCATGCCGCGGCTCATCGTGAAGTCGGCCTCGAACACCTCGGTGACCGCGGCCACCGTCTCGTGCACGAGGTGCTCCAGGCCGGTGCCGAAGCCGCCGATCGGGCCGGCGAGCCAGCCGGGGGCGGCGGCGAGGTCCTCGCCCAGCTCTTGCAGGGTGGTGCCGGTCAGCGGCAGCCGCTCGGTGAGACGGGCGACCATCGCCTCCTCGCGGGCCCGGGCCCGCTCGCCGGGGGCCTGCGCCACGCGTTCGATCTTGTGCATGAGCGCGCCGTGGATCTCGCGGTACAGCTGGGCGCCACGTCCGGCCTCGGCGCGGCGGGTGCGCAGGGCCACGGCGAGGTCGCTCAGGGCCGCGACGGTGGGCCGGGCGACGGGCGGGACCGGTGTGCCGCCGGGGACGCCGTTGTAACCCTGCCTGATCCGCTCCAGCATGTGGGCGACGTGATCGACGGTCAGCTGGGTGCCGTTGGCCTCCTCGACACGGCCGAAGCCGGCCGAGCGGATGAGCAGGGTCAGGCAGACGATCAGCTGGACGTCGTGGTCCGACCACAGTTCGAGCGGCAGGCCCCGCAGGCTGCTGAGCACGCAGTCCGGGTGACCGGGCCACAGCGTCTTGCCGGTGAGGTTGTTCGCCTGGCGGAAGTTGGTGTACTGCCGGTCCTGCTGGTAAAGCACGAACGGCGCGGTGCGCAGCGCCGCCTCCCTGGCCTGCGTCAGCAGCTCGTCGCGGCCCACGGGGCCCTGTTCGTCGAGCCAGCGCCGGCAGTCGGCCACGGTCTCCTTCAGACGGGCCTCGGCGGCTTGCATCCGCTCTCCGTAGGCGCGCAGGGTGCGGTCCGTCCAGGACACCCGGCGCACGCCGCCGACCAGGTCGTCCTTCTTCAGCGGCCCCTGGGAGGGCACGCTCAGCACGATCCGGCCCGAGGAGGACAGGCCGATCTCGCCGAGGAAGACGGTCTCGTCGCCGTCCGGCCGCTCGTCGAGGGTGTCCCCGGCCGCGGGCGCGGCGGTGTCCGGTGTGCGCCAGGTCAGGCCACACAGCGCCTGCAGCGCGGCCTCCTCGGCGGCGGTGAGCGCGCGCAGTTGGACGTCGGCGGGCACGTGGCCGTCGAGGGTCAGCAGCACCTCGACGAAGGAGCGCAGGCCCGCCGCCTCCTCGGCGCGCTGCCAGGTCCGCTTCAGCAGGCCCGGGAACCCTGCCTCGGGGTCGAACTCGCGGTCCGGCTTGACGGTGCCCGCGGGAATGCCGAGGCGGCTGGGGCGGCGGCTGATCCGCTTGCGCGCGTTGATCTGGCGGCGCGTCTCACCACGCTCGGTCAGCCCGCTCATTTCGCGTCCTCGGCGGTCAGTTCGATGTGGTTCCACATCGTCTCGTCGGTCGGTGTCCAGTCCTCGTCGACGTAGATGCAGTCGACGGGGCACTCCAGGACGCACGCGGGGCAGCCCGAGCACAGCTCGGGGATGATCACGACGTCCAGGCCGCGGTCGAAGATGGCCCCGAACTCCTCGGGGCAGCTGCGCAGGCAGGTGTCACAGGTGATGCACTCGGACTTCTCGATGCGGCGCGGCGGTTTCTTCCAGCTGTCGGGGCGGGTGCGCTGGGCGATCCGCTCGGCCCGCCCAGACAGCGCAGCCGACGAGGCGATCTTTTTCACGGGCAGGGACCCCTCTGGTGAGTCTTCCGGCCGCAGCCGGAAACCGGACGCTCCCGATGTTCGGGGCACCGCCTCGACCGGGCCCGGAGCCCGGGTGGGGGGCCGGTCGAACTGTGGCGCTCCACGGGCGTGGCCGGGCATTGCCGTCACTACGCGCAGGCTGCTCAGGGGCCAGGTCCGACACGACAACAGGAAGCGTGGTTGAACGTGGCGTCTACCGGTTCAACCCGCCGTATTCCTATGTCGCGGCCGAACTGGTCCGGCTGTCCGACGGCAGCACCGGGTATGTTCAGGTTGACCAGGCCTACGCTCTGGCGGAGCTGCGGGCCGCGGGGTGGAGAAGCAGCGCAATGGCGTCTACCGCATCAACGCCATGCTCGCCGCTTGCGAGACACCCGCCGACGCCCGGGCCGCCATCGACGCGATGGACCCCGCCGACAGGCTGGACGACCCGCACTTCGTCGCGCGTCACCACCACGCTGTCGAGGACTACCGCGAGCAGCTTGCCCGTGAACGTCGCAAGAAGCCGCGTGGCCTGACCCGGGCTTCGGGCCCCACGGCGCCGCACCCCACGGTGCGGCGCCGTTCGCGTATGCCCGTGCCCAGGGCCGTCGGTGAGGACCAGGGCCGGGGTCGAGGTGAACGCCGAGGGCCTGGTCCGCTTCCTGCGGACGGAGGACTCCGCGGCAGGGTGAGGGGGCGGGCTCAGGCCCGCGCGGCGGCCCGCGCGGGCGCGGTCGGCCGGGGGACCTCGCCGCTCGCGTCGGCGAGGTCCAGCAGCAGCTGTTTGACCTGCGTGGCCGCCATCCGGCCGGGCAGGGCGCCGGGGGCGGAGCACAGCACCACCGGACCTTCGTCGTCACTCGCTGGGAGGCGGCCGTGGCTGCCGCGGACGGGTGAGGGATCCAGGGGCACGACGGCCATGCGGTAGCGCATGCCGAGTTTCTTGCGGGCCAGGGCGGTGGCGGCCTTGGCCTTGACGTAGGGGTCGGCGGGGTCCATGAACAGTTCGGCGGGGTCGTAGCCGGGTTTGCGGTGGATCTCGACGAGCTGCGCGAAGTCGGGGGCGCGGGTGTCGTCGAGCCAGTAGTAGTACGTGAACCAGGTGTCGGGTTCCGCGACGGCGACGAGTTCGCCGGAGCGCGGGTGGTCCAGGCGGTGGGCCTTCTTACCGTCGTCGTCAAGGAGATGGGCGACGCCCGGCAGTTCGGCGAGGACGGCGCGGGTCGCGGCGAGGTCCTCGGGGCGGCGGACGTAGATGTGGGCGATCTGGTGGTCGGCGACCGCGAAGGCGCGGGAGGCCATCGGGTCGAGGTACTCCATGCCGTCCTGGGTGTGGACCTCGAGCAGGCCGGCGCGGCGCAGGGCGCGGTTGATGTCCACGGGCCGGTTCACGCGCGTGATGCCGTACTCCGACAGCGCGACCACCGTGCGTCCCTGCGCGCGGGCCTCTTGGAGCAGCGGGGCGAGTGCCGTGTCGAGGTCGGCGGCCGCCCGCGCCGAGCGGGGGTCGTCGGGGCCGTAGCGCTGCAGGTCGTAGTCGAGGTGCGGCAGGTAGGCCAGCGTCAGGTGCGGGTTGCGGGAGGTCATCACGTACCGGGTGGCGTCGATGATCCACCGGGAGGAGGCCAGGCCCGCGCCCGGGCCCCAGTAGCTGAACAGCGGGAAGGCGCCCAGGCGTTCGGTCAGCTCGTCGTGCAGGTCCGCGGGCCGGGTGTAGCAGTCGGGTTCCTTGCGGCCGTCGGCGTAGTAGACGGGGCGGGGGGTGACGGTGTAGTCGGTGTCGGCGCCCATGGCGTACCACCAGCAGATGTTCGCGACGGTGTAGCCGGGGTGGGCGCGGCGGGCGGCGTCCCAGACGCGTTCGCCCTCGATCAGCCGGTGGCTCTGCCGCCACAGCAGGACCTCGCCGAGGTCGCGGAAGTACCAGCCGTTGCCGACGATGCCGTGCTCGGCGGGGGTGCGGCCGGTGAGAAAGGTGGCCTGCACCGAGCAGGTGACCGCGGGCAGCACGGTGTCCAGCGGGGCGCTCGAGCCCTGCTCGCCCAGTGCGGCCAGACGCGGCATGTGGGCGAGCAGCTTCGGGGTCAGGCCGACGACGTCCAGCACGAGCAGGGGCGCGGGCCCTTCGGGGCGGGTCATGGCAGTTCCTTCAGGCCGTGGTCGGTCAGCAGGTCGCGGGCGAGGGACAGTTCGGCGGCGATGCCGTCGGCGAGCCCGTCGGCGTCGCGGGGGCGCACTTCCGGCGGCAGCGCCTGCCAGGTGTACGTCTCCACCTCCAGGTGCCGGGTCAGCGGCCGGTCGCCGCCCACCAGGACGGACAGCGCGCGGCGCAGCACGGGCAGGGTGGAGGTCAGGGGCGGAGCGGGCGCCGCGTGCAGCGGCACGTGGAAATGGGAGCGCCAGGGACTGTCGGTGGGCAGCCGGGTGCCGGTCAGGGCGGGACCGAGGTCGTCGGTGCCACGCAGGCCCGCGGCGGTGAGGGTGCGGGTCTGGTGCAGGAAGCGCGGCTCGGCGAACGCGGCCAGGGCGGCGCGTGCCTCGGGGCGGTCCGGGTGCTCGGCGTGCAGGGCCGCGGACACCTGGGCCTTGACCACGCCGATGCCGGCCGCGGTCAGCGCGGGCAGGGCGGTCTCCGGCTCCTCGAAGGAAGTGGCCAGATGGCAGGTGTCGACGCAGACGCCGATCCGGTCGTGGCCGACGGCGGTGAGCGGGCCGATCGCGTCGGCGCAGGTCTCCACCACGCAGCCGGGCTCGGGCTCCAGGGCGACCCGCACGGAGCGGCCGGTCCTCTCGGCCAGTTCGTCGAGACGGCCGGCCAGTTCGGTCAGGGCCGCGCCGGCGCGGGCCGCGCGCTGAGCGTCGTACGCGGTCCGCCAGGCCAGTGGCAGGGTGGAGATGCTGCCCTCGGTGACGTCGTCGGGCAGCAGCGCGGCCAGGATCCGGGCGAGCGCGAGGGTGTGGGCGAGCCGGCGCGGGTCCGCCCAGTCCGGGTCGTACACGCGGTACTTGACCTCGCCGGCGCCGAATCCCTCGTACGGGAAGCCGTTGAGGGTGACGACCTCCAGGCCGTGGCGGGCGAGGGTGTCGCGCAGGGTGCGCAGGGCGCGCGGGTCGGTGTCCAGGGTGCGGGCGGCACCGGCGGCCAGCCACAGGCCGACGCCGAGCCGGTCCACGCCCAGGCGCCGGCGCACGGGTGCGCAGTGGGCGCCCAGTTGGGCGAGGACCCCGTCGAGGTCCTCGGCGGGGTGCACGTTGGTGCAGTACGCGAGGTGGACGACGCTGCCGTCCGGGTGGCGGAAGCGCACCGGGTCACCGCCCCGCGGGCACGGGGTGCGCCGGGGCGCCGCGCAGGATCGAGTTGCCCTCGTGAGTGGGGGCGGTGGCGGCGACGTCGAGGTCGAGGCGGCCGCTGAGGGAGTAGAAGGCGACCGGGTTGCGCCACAGCACGAGGTCCACCTCGTCCTCGGTGAATCCCGCGGCGAGCATGGCGTCGCCGACCTTGCGGGTCTTCAGCGGATCGCTTCTGCCCCAGTCGGCTGCCGAGTTGACCAGCACCCGCTGTGGGCCGAACTCCTTCAGCACGGCGACCATGCGCTGCTCGTCCATCTTGGTGTCCGGGTAGACGGAGAAGCCCAGCCAGCAGCCGGCCTCCCTGGCCGCGGCGACGGTGGTCTCGTTGAGGTGGTCCAGCAGCACCCGCTCGGTCGGCAGGGCGGACTCCCGTACGACGTCCAGCGTGCGGTGGAGCCCGGCGAGCTTGTCGCGGTGCGGGGTGTGCACCAGGGCGGGCAGGCCGTGGTCGGCGGCGAGCTGGAGCTGGGCGGCCAGCGCGGTGTCCTCGGCTGGGGTCATGGAGTCGTAGCCGATCTCCCCTACCGCCACGACCTGGTCCTTCACCAGGTAGCGGGGCAGTTCGTCCAGGACCGGCAGGCAGCGCGGGTCGTTGGCCTCCTTGGGGTTGAGGGCGATCGTGCAGTGGTGGGCGATGCCGTACTGGGCGGCGCGGAACGGCTCCCAGCCGAGCAGCGTGTCGAAGTAGTCGAGGAAGGAGGCGACCGAGGTGCGGGGCTGGCCGAGCCAGAACGCGGGCTCCACCACCGCCCGGACTCCCGCGGCGTACATGGCCTCGTAGTCGTCCGTGGTCCGGGACGTCATGTGGATGTGCGGGTCGAAGATGCGCATTACCGTTCCTCCTCGGTCAGGGCGAGCACGTGGTGCAGGTCCTCGGGGACTTCTCGTCCGGCGGCGGTGCGTTCGCCCGCGAACGCGCGCAGCATCCGGGCCAGCTCCTCGTCGCCGCGGGCCCGGTCGGCCAAGGCGAAGACGCGGCTCACCGGGACGCCGGTGAACAGGCACTTGAGCACCGCGTGCCGCCAAGCGTGGGCGTCCAGGTGCCGGGCGGCGTAGGGGCCGACGGCAGCGGTCAGCAGGCTGGTGTCGTTGGTGCGCAGGGCGTCCTCGACCAGTGGCACTCCGTACGCGGGAACGGGGTCCAGCCGCGGCAGGGCCAGCAGTACGGCGCGGCGCTCGGCGGCCGTGCCCTGCCGGTACAGCCGGGTCACGGTGGCCGCGGCCGGCCGGGCGGCGGTCAGCAGGTCCACCCGGGCGGCGTCGCCGAGGGCACGGCAGCGGCGGCCGGCCTCCGCGAAGCGCAGCTCCCATCCGGGGTCCCCGGCGGCGGCCGCGGCGCACGCCCGGGCGAGCCAGTCGCGCGCGTCCTGTTCGGTGCTGGGTGCGGATGAGTGGACGGCGGTCATCCGGTGCCTCCGTTTCGCAGGAAGTGCAGGGAGTGCGCGGCGAGTTCGGGTCCGGCGTGCGAGTGGCGGGGCAGTTCGACCACGGTCAGCCCCTGGTAGCCGGTGCCGGCCAGCGCGGCCAGGACGGGCGGGAAGTCGATCTCGCCCTCGCCGAACGGCAGATGCTCGTGGACACCGCGGCGCATGTCCTCGATCTGTACGTGCTTCAGCCAGGGCGCGGCGTCGCGCACGCAGTCGGCGGGCGGCAGGGGCTCCAGGCACTGGCAGTGGCCGATGTCGAGGGTCAGGCCGAGCGGGGGCGGGTCGCCGAGGTCGGCCCGCAGCCGGTGGAAGCCGGCCAGGTCGCCCAGCAGGTGGCCGGGTTCGGGTTCGATCGCGAGCGGGACCCCGGTCTCCTCCGCGACGTCGAGGACCGGTTCGAGCGTGTCCGCCAGCCGCTTCCAGGCGGTGTCCGGATCGGTCTCGGCCGGGGTAACGCCGCTGAAGCAGTGCACGGCGTGCGCGCCGAGGTCGGCGGCGACCCGCAGGGCGCGGATCAGCAGCCGGACGCGCATCCCGCGGGCGTCCTCGTCCTCGTCCAGCAGGGTGGGTGCGTGTTTGCGGCGCGAGTCGAGGACGTAGCGGCCGCCGGTCTCCACCGTGACCTGCAGCCCGAGCCGGTCCAGACGGCGCGCGAGACGGGCGGTGCGCGCGGCCAGGTCCGCCGCCAGCGGGTCGAGGTGCATGTGGTCGAGGGTCAGTCCGACGCCGTCGTAGCCGAGGTCGGCGAGCAGGGCGAGCGCGTCGTCCAGGCGCAGGTCGGTCAGCCCGTTGGTGCCGTAGCCCAGGTTCAGCCGGCTCATGTGGTGCTCACCTTCCGCGCCAGCCGGGCCGCGACCGGGGCCAGCGCCGCGATCAGCAGCCCGGGCACGGGTGCCCCGGCCCGGGCCGCGAGCGCCGCCTGCAGACAGACGGTGGCCCTGATCCCGGCGCCGACCGCCCGCTGGACGAGCACGGGCGACGGGTTGAGGGCGGCGTGCGCCAGCGGCGGGGCGGCCGTGGTGAGGTAGCCGAGCGCCAGGGCGGTGCGTACGGCGTGCCGGTCCGCGGCCGGGCGGTGCGCGGCGGGCAGCAGGCTCGCGGTCACCGCCGCGGTGGCCGCAAGCGCCGTGAGCGGGGCCGCCGGTGAGCCGCCTTCGGTCTCGCGGCGGGAGACCAGGGTGACGGCACAGGTGTGGCCGGCCAGGGTGGCCGCCGGGACGAGTGCCGGGCGCAGCGGACGGTCGGCGGCGGCCGCACCCATCAGCAGGTCCAGCCCGCGCGCGGCGGCCATCGCGGCGGGACCGGCCGGGGTGTGCTTCAGCTTCAGGTCGTACGCCCACACCGTGGCCGCCAGCGGTACGGCGACGGCCAGGGTCCGCCGGCCGGCGCAGGCGGCCAGGGCCAGGCCCGCCGCCGTCAGCGTGCCCGCCGCCGTCAGCGCGGCACGCGGCCGGATACGGCCGCAGGGCAGCGGGCGGTGCGGGCGCTCCGCCGCGTCCTCCTCAAGGTCCGCCCAGTCGTTGAGGGCCATGCCCGCCTCGTACAGGCATATCGAGGCGCCCACCGCGAGGGCGGTCGTCCGTCCGGGCCGCGCCCCGGCGGCCGCGGTGCCGGCCAGTGCGTCGCCGGGCACCGTGAACACCGCGGGCACCCGCAGCAGTTCGGCCCAGGCCCGGGCGGTGGCGGCGAGGGGAGCCGCCGGGCGGGCGGCGCGGCCGGCGGTGACGGCCGTGGAGGCGGTGTGCGCCGTGGCGGCGGGGCGGGAGATGCGGGGCCGCAGCCGCCGGACCACGCCGGTGGAGGTGAGGCTCACCGGTGCTCCCCCAGCCGGTCGGCGAACGCCAGCAGGGCCGCGTACTGCTGGGCCAGGGACGTGCTGTCGCCGCCGGTGCCGGGGTCGGGGTCCTTGAAGTAGAAGCCGAGTTCGGGCCGGGGTCCGGACAGGCCCGCCTCGTGGGCGCGGGCCAGCAGCCGTGCCAGGTCCAGCACGAGCGGCGCGGCGAGCGCGGAGTCGCAGCCCTGCCAGATCGTCTGCAGCACCATGCGGGTGCCGAGGAAACCCTCGAAGGCGACGTGGTCCCACGCCGTCTTCCAGTCCCCGAGCGCCGGTACGTCGTCGATGTGCACGTCGCCCTCGGGCCGCATGCCCAGGTTGTCGACCAGCACCCGCTCCTTGCCGGCGTTCTTCGCGGCGGCGGCAGCCGGGTCGGCGAGCGCGGCTCCGTCGCCGCCGCCGAGCAGGTTCGTGCCCGACCAGGCCCGCACCTGAAGGGCCCGCTGGCGGAACATCGGCGCCAGCACCGCCCGCAGCAGGGTCTGGCCGGTCTTGCCGTCCCGGCCCGCACAGGGCAGGCCCGCGGAGGCGGCCGCGCCCGCCAGCTGCGGATGGCTCAGTCCGGTCGAGGGGGTGAAGTTGACGTAGGAGCAGCCGGTGCGCAGGGCGGCCGCCGCGTACAGGGAGCTGGCCGGCCACTCGCCGGGGCCGGGGGCGGGCTCGGTGGAGGCGACGTTCACCACGACGGTGCGGGCGGCGCCGGTGGTGCGCATGAACTCCCGCAGGTCCATGGCGAACGCGGTGATCAGCTCCTCGGTGCCGCGCTCGTCGCCGGTCAGCGGTCCGCCGAGGCGGATGCGGCTGTCGGCGGCGGACAGTTCGCCGTGCACGGCGCCCGGCAGCCAGTGCGGCAGCACGCCCTGTGCGGCGAGTTCCTCGGCCCGTTTGGGCAGCGGGCTGCTGCTGGTGTCGTGGCCGCCGAAGACCAGGGAGGACAGCTCGGGCAGACCGCTGTGGGCGAACGCGGGCGTCTCGGTGACCAGGCCGGTGGGCGCGAGCAGCCCTCCCGCGAGGGCCGCGCAGCCGGCGATGGTCGTCGTGGCGACCGAGCCCCGGGCACCGACCAGCCACACGCCGGTGGGTTCTGCTGTGGCGGGAGTGTGGGCGTGTACGGACACGGGCGGCCTCCTTGGGCGTCGGATGGGTCCGCGCAAGCGGATGCCCGGCCAGAATGCCGATCCGTGCGTCCGGCGGCCGTCCCTCTCCGGTCGCTGTCGAGCGGCGGCCGAGCGGTTCCCCACCGGAGGCCCGGCCACCGCTCGACCACCACGCCTTCCGCGTCCCCGGGTACGGCAGCGGCCCCGCCGGCGGGGGAGTCCGGCGGGGCCGCGAGGGGGGACGGCAGCCTCAGGAGGCGGCGCGGTGAGCCTGTGCCAGGCCCGGCCGCCCTCAGTACCAGATGCGCACCAGTTGGCCCTTCGTGCCGACGGAGTGGTTGGTGATGTACACGCCGCCGTAGGTGTCGACCACGATGCCGGAGGGCTGCTTCAGCCTGTCACCGGTCGGGACGGTGGTGACCTTCTTGGTGCTCAGGTCGATCTCGGACAGCGAGCCCGCCGTCGGCGCCCCGGCCAGCGAGGAGGAGCTGTAGGACAGGGCGAGCAGGTCGCCCTTCCAGTCGAGGGCGATGTCCACGATGTTGGTCAGCCCGGAGACGAGGACCTGCGGCTGCTGGCCCGGCGGCACCTTCCAGATGCGCGAGCCGCCGACCTGCCCGCCACCCATGTCGGCTATGTAGAGCGTGCCGTCCGAGTCCTTGACGATGCCGGTGGGCACCGACTCGGCGGTGCCGTTCTTCGGCAGCACGTACTTGGTGGAGGTGGTGCCGTCGCCCGGGCCGGCGACCACGTCGTTCGCGCCGGCGTCGGTGGCCAGGAAGCCCGAGCCGTCCTGCACGAACCGCCACGGGTTGCCGTTGATGTCCCCGCCGTCGGGGTTCAGGGTGGCCTCGTGGGTGACCATGTCGCCGAGGACCTTGCCGTCGCCGGTGCGGAAGACGGTGCCCAGCGTCTTGGCGGAGCCACCGAGCGAGGTGCGCAGCTGGGGGGTGCCGGGGCCACCGAAGGCGGCCAGCACGGTGTAGCCGCCGGTGGTGCTGCGCACGGCCTGGGCCGGGCCGCTGGCGTTGACGGTGGTGGGGTCGGCGGTGCCGACGGCGACGGAGGGGAGGCCGGTCACCACACGGCTCATGCTGCCGCCGAACGGCACCTTGACGATGGCGCCGGTGGCGCCCAGGCACCGGGTGCCCGCGGCGCAGCCCGGCAGGCCCTCGCCGGACTCGGCCACCAGCACCGAGCCGTCGGACTGGGCGGTGATGCCGCGCGGGTTCTTCAGACCGGAGGCGATGACCGTCAGTGTGGCGGGGGGTTTCTCCTCGGCCTGGGCCGGGGCGGCGGCCATCGTGGCCGTCAGCATCATCGCCGCAGCGGCGGCCGTCGGCAGGACCTTCTTCCAGGAGGCGCGTGAATTCGACATGTCTCTCCTTCGCTGATGCATGCTTCCCCCGATTTTTCGGAGAGTGGAATGCGAAACCGGCGCCACCATAGAGGAGCCGACGGATGTGTATGACCGCTTATTTTCCGCACTTAAACAGAGTTGTTTCAGGCACAGTCGGAATTCGAGCAGTACTCAAGCGAGTCCCGAAAATTATTCCTACCGTGGACAGCCGGGTCCCTTGCCCGTTCGGCGGCTGGGACAGAAGGTGCACTTACCGCACGGGAGGAATCTCATGCCCGAACTGCCGCCCCCTTCAGTAGTCCGCGACCTGGAAAAACAGCGGGCGGAACTCCAGAAGCAGGCCCGGGAACTGGCGCCGCCGCCTTTCGCCCTGCTCGAGCTGATCATGGGGTCGATGATCACGCAGGCCCTGCGGGTGACCGCCGAACTGCGTGTGGCCGACGCGCTGGCGGACGGCCCGCTCAGCCCGGAGGAGATCGCCGGGCGCGTCGGCGCGAACCCGGACGCCCTGGGCCGGGTGCTGCGGCTGCTGGCCGCCCAGGGTGTCTTCACCGGCGGGCCGGACGGCACGTACGGGCTGACCCCGATGGGCGAGGCGCTGCGCGCCGACCACCCGATGACGATGCGGGACATCGCGCTGCTGATGGGGCATCCGATCCACTGGGAGGACTGGAGCGCCTTCCTGGACACGGTGGTCACCGGCGAGCCGAGCACGCCGAAGCTGCGTGGCATGAGCGCGTTCGAGTTCCTGGAGAGCAATCCGGAGTACGGCGCGGTGTTCATCAACGGCATGGGCAACATGTCCGCCACCGAGACCGATCCGGTGGTCGCCGCCTACGGCTTCTCCGCCTTCGGCACCGTGCTGGACTTCTGCGGCGGGCAGGGCGGGCTGCTGTCGGGCATCCTGCGCGAGGCGCCGCAGACCCGCGGCATCCTGTTCGACCCGCGTGTCGAGGGCAACGGGGCCGCCGAGTTCCTCGCCCGGCAGGGGGTCGCGGACCGCTGTACGACCGTGGCCGGCGACATGTTCGGTCCGGTGCCCACCGGTGCCGACGCCTACGTCCTCAAGCACATCGTGCACGACTGGCCCGAGGAGGAGGTGCTGAGGATTCTGCGGAACGTGCGGGCGGCCGTGCAGCCGGGCGGCAAGCTGCTGCTGGTCGAGATGGTCGTGCCGGAGCAGGGCGACGAGCCGCACTCGGGCAAGCTGGTCGACCTGTGGCTGATGCTGCTCGTCGGCGGCCGGGAACGCACGGCCACCCAGTACGCCGACCTCCTGGCCCGCGCCGGCTTCCGGCTGGAGCGCGTCGTGGAGACGGCCGCCGCGGTGTCGGTCATCGAGGCCATACCGGTCTGACCGCTCCCCGGCCCGCTCGAGGCCCCGGCCGCACCCCACGAGGGGAGCGGCCGGGGCCTCGCCGTACGCCCACGGGGACGCCGCTTCATGCCGAAGGCGGTCGG